>NZ_JADPLO010000046.1:19924-55516 GCF_015667765.1 Bacteroides sp. 1001302B_160321_D4
GTATCACTCATAGGATTGCCGTTCGCATTAGCGGAATACTTCACATGAAAATACTGCGATGTGCCGGGAATACCTTGCGATCCGGTCGGCCCCGTTTCGCCTTTGTCACCTTTAGCCCCAGTTGCACCCGTATCTCCCTTGTCGCCTTTATCTCCTTTGTCACCCTTCACTTTCGTCCAAGTATAAGCGGAAAACGTATTGCTATCTGCCGCCGTGAAGTCGGTGTATTGGCCGATGTAAGCACCAGGAGTCTCGCCGCCATTTGCCGTAAAGGTCGTACCGTTGTCACTATACTTGATATGCAGATAACTTGTTCTACCATCCGCTCCGGTTGGTCCCGCGATACCTTGATCTCCCTTGATGCCCTGCGAACCTTTCAACTGTACCCATTTATACGACGTGTTAGCAGTCGGAGCGGCCGCACTCGTTGTAACTGCTGTACCAATGTAAGTATTAGGGGTATCACTCATAGGATTGCCGTTCGCATTAGCGGAGTACTTCACATGAAAATACTGTGATGTGCCGGGAATACCTTGCGATCCGGTCGGCCCCGTTTCGCCTTTGTCACCTTTAGCCCCAGTTGCCCCATCTATTGCACCAATGCGAACTGTAGTCCACGAAACGGGAGACGTAGCCGGAGGGATAACAATACCCGTGCGCATCCACAAATATTCGTTTGTACCACAGGCGGGCGGAGTTTTACTCCACCCACTTGTAGGCGCAACTGTGCCAGATTTAGACTTTGCGAATTCCTGCGCGGGATATTGCCCGTCCTTCGTTACGCTAATCGTTATTTGTCCTCTTGCTACTATCATACTATTATTTTAGTGATAATTCAACAACAAACGTCGCTTTTACATCGACTTCGGCAGCAGTGACGGTAATGGTCTTTCCAGTCTTTACACCGGAAGTTCCCCAAGCCGTATCTTGTGTACCATCCTTATTGTACTTCTTCCAAGAAAATACAAATTTGGTATCAGCAGCACTATCGGTGAATGCTTCCCCATTTTGCCATACCTTGGCATTGATAGTCGTACTTCCTTGGCCATTTACTAACTTATCCCCCGTTGTGGAAGATACTTCCACTATATACGGATCGGAAAGATCGGAGAACGAAATAATATCGCTCACTGTTGTGTTGTAGGTTCCGGATGCTGTATCGGTATCCTTGATTGCACATTTGAAAGATTCGAAATTAAGTACGGCACTGGCAGGAATAGATATTTCATTTGTCGTTGTCCCCGTGATGCCATAAGAATTTGAAGCCGCCAAAGATTCCCATGTGCCGTCCGATTTCAATTTGTGCCACTGATAAGCAACCTTATCGGCGTCAATACTACTACCACGCCACATATCACAATGGGCTGTCAATGATTCGGATTGACCATTCTTAAAAACATTTCCTTTAGGGGCATACGCTATAGCAATGATAAGTTGACCGGCATTTTCTGTTTTGGTATAGTTGATGACAGATTTTACAGGAGTTTCCAAACCTGTGTCTGGATCAACATAGATACCGGAACATTCAACCTTCATCTGCGATACAGATGTCATATTGTTCTTAAGCGTCAACGCATACGGCGCAGTAGCGGCAACAGTACCACCGAATGCAGTGATTGCACCTCCATTCACTGTATAGGTAGGAGCAGCTTTTAAACGACTGATTACGTTTGTTGTCGTTCCGGATACATACATTTCAGGGGTAATGACAAGGAAAGGAGAAGCCGTATAGTTCGGTACATAGGTGCTGTTTTCCTTGTTAAAGATTTGCGTCAAAGGCTGATTAGAGCCTAGATACATGTTCATTGACTTCGCATCGTTCAAGTCGACGATGGTAATTTGTCCTCTTGCAATTGGCATAATTCTAGTTAATTAAGTTGTTAATACTATTATCTAAATAAGAAACGTCTATAAAGGGTAGTTGAAAATTGTCACATTTAAAACTTTATTATTCAAGATGTAGAGCGTTCTATTATTATTACTACATTTGTTTCGTCACATTTAAAATTTCAATTATTATGTCAGCATTTTCTAATATTGCATCAAATATATTCATGCCCATCGATGATGCTTTCGGTATATACAATAGAGAAATCGTTCATGAACTATTAGTTAACATCCAGAATGACTTTGCATTGTCATTGGAGAAATCAGTAGATATGTCAACTCTATGTATGATAGAATATCGTCCAGGAGACCCTCAATGCAATAAAATTCCTAACGGACACTTGATATTTTTAAGTACGCAAGGCGATGAATGGTGGAGATGGGCATATCAATTCTCACATGAATATTGTCATAGCCTAATCAACGGAGCGTCTACAGGAGAAATATCAGGTTTAATCTGGTTTGAGGAAACTATGTGCCATCTAGCTTCGATTTACCAATTAAAAAACTTGATTGAATTTTGTAGTATGTCTCCCGACTATCTTCTAAACAGTTACAAGGAGGTTGCTTGTCACTGCCTAATGGCGAATTTCGGACAGCCTCAATATAACTGTCGGGAATATCTATTATCAGTGGCGGACCAACTTGCAGAACCCGACTACCATCGGGAAATTTACTCAAATCTATCTGCGACAATGTCATCTTTGTTTTTGGAGAACAAACATCTTTGGAAGATAATTCTTCATTTTGGTGATATGCGCAAGTGGAACTCTCTCCATGAACTGTTTGAGCATCTACAGTCAAAGGCGAGTCAGGATTACGCACACACTTTGCAAAAGCTATACAATCTTTTATTTTCATAATTTAGAAGTTTTACAAATTCACAATACAATTAAATGTAGCACGTCCCCAAACATCATCCGGGGTAAGTGTCAACACATGCCCGTGCCCGACATGCGCCTCATTAAATATCTTATCGGTATCATCGTTATTACTTTCTTTCTCCCACGAGAACCGGGAATCCGGAACACTATCTGTAATATCAGTATCTCCCTTTATCACATAAGCGGTTAATGTAGTAGACACAGAGCCGTTCTGAAAAATATTCCCATTGCTACTCATTATATTAACTACTACCGCATCTTTACCCGCCGCCGACTTTTCAAGCCAGTCTGTAGCACCTTCCTCCGGTTCTTGCGTTGTAGGCTTATCTGAAATACATAACCATGATGATCCGTTGTGAGTTACTTCGTCATAGTAATAATAAACCCCCGCTTTCCACTCTCCCTTAAAACAGGGGACGCGGCTTTCTGTTACTCCATCATCGGAAATCTGTTTGATAACTCCGGTCATATATACATTACGGAGATACGCACTATGTCCGGTCATATCAATATCAAACAGTTTTAAGTTAGACAGGTCGCCCAACTGCATAGCGATCATTTCCTTAGTAATCTCCCAATTATTAACACCTGTCAGATAGCGGACATAGCTTTGTGTCGAGTAGCTCGATCTTTGTCGCTCTTTGTTTGTGAAGTTACCATACGAAACGAAGTGCATGGTCTTTTGTGGTGGAAGTATAGTTCCGCTACGAAGTATGTATTTAAAAGTCTTTTCATCAATTTTTTCAGAAATTCGGAAATAAGAGGTATGAAAACCAGTGACCGAATCATTGAATTTTCCTTTGCAGATGTCATCAATCTCTATTTCTGCAAGTTCTCCGGGCTCTAATTTCAAATAGATAATTCTCTCCAGTGGATCCACTTCCTCTATGATGCCCCCGCCAGGTGCATTCCAAGTTTCTCCACTAACTACCGAGATACGATTATATCTAAATTCATCTGATTCCAAGAATCCGCGTATGTGTACAGAGTTAAACTCTGCATCTCCGATAGCCGATATTAACCATCCCAACATTTTGCAGGCATAGTCTGAAGAAGAAATATCTCCTGAAGTAGAAATGTTTCCAGTGAAAGAGGCGGTATTGGCAAGAAGTTCATTTAGCACCTCTATATTATCAGCTTTTACTCCTTTCTCAACTTCAAGTCCTCCTAGTAACTGCAATAAGAAGAGGGTGCTGTCTGGTTGCTTACGACGCAAAAAAGTATCTCCTTCAGCAAAATCTTTCAGTTTTTCATTTAGGAAAGATAGTACTGTTGCGACATGTCGGTTGGAGACACTGTTCTTCAAAATAGCCTTGTCAATGTAGTCTATCAGTTGATCTATGAGATCCTGTTGTGTTGACATATCAATTGAATTGTTTAGTGAATTGTTCGGTATGTATTCGTGGCGACCCTAAATCATCATCATTAAATGAACCTGTATAACGTTGCTCTGAATCCGCAAAACGTAGAGATAACTTTATACTCTCCGGAACGGTTGCACGGGATGCTCTGGTAAGATTTTCCGCTGTGACATTTACTCTGATATTTCGTCCGTCCAGTCCAAGGAGTTTTATGTCGTCAGAAGATAACAGATCAATCAAATGTATCAGTTCGTCATTTGTACGATATCCGGATTCTACAGTCATAGATTCGCGTCCGGATAACCTTTCCCAGGATTCAACATAATCATCTATGACTTCATCATACTTATTGAATGCATTTTCTTTTTCTGCTTCACGCTTAATACTTCCAATGCCGGTAATTTCGATCAGCTCATAAGAACCGTATGAATTAAGAAATTGTAAGAGATACCTTTCTCTACTTATTGTTCCGGGAGTAATTACGATCGTGCAGGATTTAGTTTCTCCTACATAGATATCAAATATGGAGGCAAGAATATGGTGAGTATCGAAAAGTTGCTTCCGAAGACGATATAAGTTGAGTGCAACCGGTTGTCCGGCTACTCCGATTAGGGCGGTCTCCATTCCGTTTGCAATTACTCTTAGTATACCACCATCAGGATAGATGAAGGAGAGCGGAAGTAGTTCCGTTTCCCGGATTCTAATAAGTCTTTCGGAAGTACGGGTTGTTTGGAAGAAATTACCGTCCGGATTCATCAATTTCCAGATAAACACATTTTTATTTTCATCATTGAGATGACGTAACATTCTTTTGCTTACTCCGCCAATAAATACTTTCAGTGAGATCGTTAGATTATTTTTTTCACTATTGGAAACATTGATAGTAACATTACGAGAACAACCTTCTGCCTGTAGCAGAACTTCTTCCGATTCATTATATAATTGGGCCGGTTGTACTATATCAGCAAGTATATCCTGAATAAAAACAAAGAAGTTGCCTTCTCCGCTGCCGGTGAATATTGTTTGTTCTCCTACTAAAATGGTATAAGTTGCCAGAGAACTGCTGTTGATCGACAACTTGATTGGATTGCCGGTCAATGCCATATTGGCGGGCGATATGTTTGCAGTCAGACTCATTTTACTAGATAATTAGGTGAGATAATTTGTTCTTGTACCAGATAATTACAGGTACAATAGTCATGCAGGAATTCTTCTCTATCAGCGGTGGGGTGAGAGAGAAAAAGAAAGAGGTCATCAAACGTAATAGATGCATTTTTCATATATTTCTGATAAGTGATGAGCATCTTTTCAATATCATTTGATTGAATAGTTGATATTACTGTTTCTGATGTATTCATATTGCAAAATTGTATGTTATATTGCGGGATATAAAGGACATTTTATAATAACTCTGCACGCACTGATTGGTCATATTGCAGGTCATAATGTACTCCTCCTCTCGAATTACTAATCTCATAATGGAGGTGTCCATCGGGCGTTGTACCGAGGTAATACCTAATCCGGTAATATAGATCGAAACTATAATTGACTTTCCTTATAAAATACTCCTTTTTATTATTGTAATCTTCTTCAGTAGGTACTGAAAGAGGGACTTTAATATCCACTGTATCAGTAGAAACATTCTTATATTGTAGGTCATATAAGCTATTCCCATCTCTATTTGCTTCGTCTCTCCAGGCATCTTTTTGTAGTTTTACGGCAGCTTCTACGACTGAATTCTTGTTATCAAATAACGCCCACTTATATTTTTGATCGACGATGGGGACGGTTTGTTCTTCTTCCAGATTATATGGTTTGAGTAATTTGGTTGTACGCAATTTGACTGTTGCCGGGAATGAAGAACTTTTGGGTAACGTATAACGTATGGTATCAGGCAACATTCGTTGACCATCAAGTAAAATAGGAGAGGAGAAATCTGGATTCATACATTGTTGAGCCGATAGATGCATATCCGTTTCTATGAGATGATTGGCGTGGCGAAGAATAGCGTCATATTCCTTCCAGAAATGATTGAACAGTCCATATTTGCCAACAAATAAAAGAGAAATTTCGCAGGCTTTTCCATTTTGTTTGTTTAATACCGGTTCTCCGAAAATATCCAGACAAATTTGTGAACCATAAGTAACTCGATCTCTTGTATCGAAGAAAGAAAAGCAAAATGCCAAAGGGGTTTGGTAGTTTAAGTTTTCTGATAATTCAACATCGGAACTAGAAATTGTGGTGTATCGATGTACTTTACCGAAGAGATAGTAAGGAACTCGTATATATTTATATACGTCTCCTTTAAAACGTTCCGTTGCGGAAGGCAAAAATTCATCAATAGAGGTAATCTCTTTATATGCCATATCAGCTCCACGATCCCAGGGGAAGAAATCCGTTGACACTAATTCTGAACGTCCGGTTATGTTATCTGTTTTATAATATAATCCGCTCTCTGTAGAATAGGTTAGGTATCCATTTGCTTTAGTCGTGACAATATAGTGATATGGCTTTAAGAATTTATCCAGTGAATCAGCGGCAGGAGCTGCCGTCCATTTTGGATCTTCCCCCCGTACGTTTGTTGCAGCTGATAATTTTAATTGCTGTGGGGCTTCAAAATTGATAGTTGGTTTGGACGCTTTTTGTAGCGTCCAATCAGAAGTAGTTTTGGAATTAAGGATATCACGAATGAATTTAAGTCTGACCTTACGGGTATTTCCATCTACAAAGTAAAGTAATCCAAAACGGCACCATAAGGCTTGCATGAATTCATTGATTGTGCAGTCAGGCATGAGATCAGCATATTTTAGTTCTCCTTTTACACAGCAATCGGCTGCATTATTAAGAACAACCAATTGACCGAGCTGGTGGTGGTTAGTAAATGGGTTCTCCGTGACAGTATATCCGTAGGTTGAGAATATAGCTTCTAATATATAGCTGACTTTTATAAATGGAACTATTCCATATCCTTCAGGAAGCGATACTTCCACGGGTTCTCCATTGATGAAAAAAGTTTCCGTCCGTGCTTTCCACCAATATCCATCACGATAATTATTTATATATTCTGCATAATCCGTAACTGTATCATTATCTTTCTTACGATTGCAAGATACAGCCACAGGAAACAGACAGAAAGGAGAATCATTCTTTTGACTATTCTCTATAATATAAGGTATTAATTCTGATACTCCTCCAAGGCGAAGAACAGGAAGGTTGATGGACTGCAAAGAAACATCTTCCCATATACTATATAATTCAGATTCTCCAAAGCCTACATTAAAAGTTATTCCGTCATTCTCTGAAGCTTTTGTCGTATTCATTTTACCCACTCGATGGTAAACTCCGTCACTGATGGTCACGCGTTCATCAGCAATAGGGGCGCTGTCAATATCAGTTCTGTTAATGTAATTGTTGAGACGTAGATTATTTCTGGTACCAGGTATGGTAGCGGCAATAGATTGTGATCCCCGTTCGTTGTAGATAGGAGAGCTGTCTTCTATTTCTGTACTGAAGTCTTTCGGCAGATCAAAAGTACCGGATGTATTTGATATTCTTAGTGCCATAATAATTCTTATTTGGTTGATCGGGTAAATGGTTTCTTGGATTTTTCATCTAGTTCTTCAGCATTTCGTATATCTCGTAGGGATACGTATGCTTTTAGATTTTTGAGGGTATTAATCAGCATTCCGATTTCTTTTATGAGTTTATCTAGTTCGGTTGCTGATGTATCAGTTTCATGGATTTCCTGGTTATTTCGGACAGGAGTATCTATTGCTGCGTAATTACCCGAAGCTCGTTGGGGCACATGACCTTTACGGGCATCTTCAATCGCATTTAGTACCAAAGGATAATTTATATGTTTTTGTAACCGGGATAAGTCCTCGGCGTTAATGATTAATTCTGCACCATTCTCTGAAACTAGAGAAGTGTGTCGGACGATTCCGGTTTGTGCAGCCCCAATATAAGGTATGTCCTGATAGTTCTTGCCGTCATCTTTCCCGATGACATCATACCGGCCGGATGCCCATTGGGATACGCTGACGGTTGCTCGTTTGGGAGCGTCGGTCGAAGACGTGTCGGAGTCGGAAGATCCGGACGAGTGTTTGCCGCTAACCATTCCTTTCAGAGCACTTTTTGCAGTTGCAATTGCAGCCATTATGATTCCCCCAAGGATGGCTCCTGTTCCAATGCCTAAGAAACCTTTACTTCCTATTTCATTGGCTGTTGCTTTTGCAACATTTTCAGTTCCTACTGCTGTTAGTTCAATTATTTTTGCATTTATCATTTGGGCAAGAACATCGAATATAATATCGATCATGACATCTGCGAAACCTTGCATTGCATTTTCTTGTCCTGCGATGATGTTGCCTAACGCAGAGCCAAGTTCAGAACCATATTGTTGAAATGTGCGTAGTCGTTCCTTATATTGTTGTCGTTCTTTTTGGGTTTGTGCTGCCGTCTTTTTTTGTTCAGCATCTTTTGCTTTGGCATGGGCGGCCTGTTCTTCCTTCATGCATTTTATTTTGAAATCAAGAAGTTGTTTCTCAACTTGTTTTCGTTGTTCGGCGTTTAAACCGGCAATGGAAAGCATTCGTTCAAGATGCATGATGGTAAGTTGTTCCATAGCATCATTATAGGCTGTTTCGGAGCTTAGATTCTCATCTTTGCCGGAGGCATACAGTTCTTTTAAATCCTGTTGTTGCTTTTCATATTGAGTTGTCTCTTGATTAATTAATTCATTAATAAGCTCCTGATTGTGTTCTTTTTGTTGTTTAATTTTCAGGTCATTGATTTGATTTTGGATATTAATGCCTTCTTTTGACTTCTCACCGACAATTTTCAAAGAACGCTCCAAGTATTCCATTTGGAGACATTCCATTTCTTCGCTCAACTGCTTTTCTGTTTGGAGAGTGTCATCCCCCCCTTCCAGATACATTTCTTTCAGGAAGGCTTGTTTTTGGTTATATAGTTTTTTTTCTTTCTCAAGCCTCTTTTTTATTTTTTCTTCATCACTATCACCATTGCCATCACCATTACCATCATTATCATTGTTACTGTTTTGATATTTAGAATTCACTTTGGCAATTTCCTCTGTATATCCTCGCATCATATCCTCATACAGTTTGACATTCTCATCCAACTGGCTTTTCTTGGAAGCCCAAGCACGATATGCTGTGGGAGAAACTCCATTAGAGGCTGCTATTTCCTCCAAAGATTTGTTTGAATTTATGGGATCATTAATATCCCATTCAATACTCTTAAATTTCATGGCTTCTGAACTACTTTGCTTACTGAACCATTCTGTACGTTCGTTTAGAGCTTCTTGTAATTTAGCGTTTGCAGCTTGTTGTTTAGCTGTGATAAGTAATTTTTCTACATATCCATCCAGAGCACCGGTATTGTTATTGATTAACTCTCCTTCTTTAGTTAATGAGGCATGGTAATCGGGTACTATTTTTTGAATTTCTTCTAATGCCCATTGTCTTTCACCATAGCTTTTTTTTGAATCAAAAAGAATTTCCTTTAAAGATTTAAGATGATTTGTTTCTTCGGATGTGTTTTTAGATGCCTCTAGACTAATCTTATTAGCGGCTTCTTGTGCAGTGGAGAGGGTTTTACGGGCTGTAACGACATGGTATATCCCAACTGCCAAACCAGCTAATAAAGCTATAGTACCAGCTAGAGGATTTAATCCGATTGTTTTCCATAATGATTTCATCGCAGTATTCAAGGCTACGGTGTTACCAGTTAGGAGTGCTTTTACTGCTATTCCTGCTTTTTCTATTGCGATTGACGCTAATAAACGTGTTTCCCACAATTTATCAGCTAAAATGCTTGCAATTTTAGCATCTTTCAATTTTGTTTCCCATATGGTTATCGCTTTTATGGTTAACAGGTACGCTCCTATTGTTGTAGTTAGAGTGATAATGATACCCGAATGTTTGACCATGAACCCAATCAGGTCTATAATTTTTCTGGTCCAGTTTACTGTACCGTTTATTACGCTGATGATTGAAGGATTAAGTTTTTCCATCAGCTCCATTCCCATCTCATTCATTTTGTTTTTGGCTTGAGCGAGTTTGGCGGCTGCCGTATCTGATTTGGTGGCTGCTTGCTCTAGAGCGACATTAGTTCCAGTGACTGCTTCGGTGTAGTATTTCACTTTTTCTGCTTCGTTAGTTAAAACGGTAGCAACGCTAAAAGCTTCCTCTCCAAACATTTTGATTCGATCGTTAACACTAAGTTGTTTCTTTTGGAGATTTTCCAAAGCTGTTTCAAGACCGACTATTTTAGGATTAGTGTCATCTGCTCCTTTCTGTAAGCGATTGAAAAAGGTTTTTAGTCCGGTACCTGCAACTTCGTCTTTTATGCCTTTTTCGGCTAAGGTTTCGATAGTACCAACTAATTGTTCAATAGGAATACCTGCGTCATTGGCTGCCACTCCAGATTTTTTTACTGCGGTAGTTACTGATTCAACAGCAGCAGCTCCGTATTTAGAACCGGCTGCCATGACATTCGCATAACGGGCTGCCTGATCAGCACCATCTCCGTATTGATTGAGTGAAAGAGTTACAGCATCAACAGCATCTTTCAATGTCATTCCTGAAGCAGATGCTAAGATGAGTGTTTGTTCGGTTACTGCGGCCAGTGCTTCTTTGTTAGATAGTAACTCCGGTTTAGCAGAACCGACCAATTTATAAGCATCAAGAATTTCGGTTGCTGATTGTCGGATCCGGATACCGGAATCACTAATTGTAGTGGAAAGCCGGATTGCTTCTTGTTCCAGCCAATTAATGTCGTCTTTGGAAAGTCCTGTTAATGCTTCGACATCGGCTTTGGCATCTTCACGTTCATTGCGTTTTTCACGAAGTTGGTTCAGCTTTAGTGTTAAGCCTGTCACAGCTGCTATGACGGTGGTGACAACTGCAGCATATTTATTAAACAGTTCCACGGCTTTCCCTATTGGACTAGCTTGACAACCAACTTCTACACGCATATTTTTTTGTGCCCTGGCTACTGCTTCAGCGACGCGCCTATTTTGCTCCAGGGCTGCATTGTATTGTTCAGTACCGGGTATGGCTGCACGGAGTTCTTTACGGACTTTTTGGCTGACAGATAATAGTTCGTCATAGGTTGCTCCGGAGAGGTTTTTCAGGATTCGGTCGGTCTCGGCTACTTTTTGCTTATAAGTATTGAGAGTTTTATACTTATTCTCCAGTTCTTTTTGCAGAGTTTTGGATTTTCTGGCATATCCTGATTCTGATTTATCAAGAGAAGATATTTTATTCTCTAGCTGGGAGATGGCATCTTCTATCTTCTTGACGCCGGCTGATGCTTCAGTTCCATCAATAAATATTTTAATACTTCGGTTTAGGTCGTTCATATGGCTTTACTTTTCAATGTATATTTTGGTTGCGTCGATAAGCATAGTGTCAAAATAGCGCATACAGATATCGGCAAGTTCCGGAAGACGGTTTTTGATGACCGGATCGAACCAATGGTAAGCCTGCCGGTTACCTTCATTCTGTTTGCCAAGTGATGCGGGATTAGTATGTCGGATGATACTCGTATTGATTTCCATTCCGTTGATTCTCTTCAGATAGCTCCATTTACTTCCGATAAGACCACCTTGCCCGCGTCCGGCGCCTTTGTGGATATAGACACCATGACGAGGAAAAGAGAAACCAAGTCGGTTGATTAATCCGTATTTGTCAGTATAGGCTTTAGGTTGTAGTTCACGAGCAATACGTAAACTACGGGATGAAATGGTGGCTTTGAGTTGTTTACTGACAGCATCCTGCCATTGTTCTACCTCTTTATTGAATGCGGTGAGTCGGTCGGCATCCTGGGCGATGTTATAGCGTTCTATCTCCGAGATGGTTTCCATTCGGATTAGCCGGGAAGTCGGAGTAGAAGATAACTTATCCGCTTTTCGTCGGGCTGCATTATAGCGTTTTATTTCCGACTGCTTGTCTGACATTCGTTTATAGAATCCCATTACAAAAAGTAGTTTGGATCGACGATGAATTCTTCCGGAACATTAACAAAGAAGGTAAGCACGGTGCCATAGAAGTTATCACCGATCGGGCCGATACCGTTAATTTGAGTATTGCGGTCTACATATTTAATGTCTTTCAGCAATTTATTCCGGATCTGTTTACATATACTCTTGCATTGTTTGGCTGCCTGATTAATCGTTTCCGGATTTCCGGAAATTGTGTTTCTGGCCACGATGAATGAGTAGACTTGTTTGTCATTGAGTGAATCAGCTTCGTTGTCTTCGGATTCGGACTCGCAACCATCAACGGCGATAAGGATGGTTCCATTGATGGAGGATAAACTGTCATCGAGGCTGATCAGGTCCTCCAGTCCGAATGCTGTGAAGAACCTTTTCTTTTGAGATGTGTGTGAAATGGCTTTGAGTGCCGAAGCTAAGGCTTCACCATAAGCGAAATGGTCATACTCCATAACTGTATAATGTTTAGGTTATGGAGACAAAAATAGCCCGCTGCGGGCGGGCTATAAAGGACAAAACGATAGGTTATAAGAACAGGAATAGTGCTAACAAAGTAAGCATGAGCAGAAGCCAAAATACTTTTGCAAGGATTGAGCGCGAGGCTTTAAAGAATGCCAGGCACAGAAGTACTATTCCGGATATAGTTATTATCGTTAAGATCATTTTTGTTCTTCGTCTGATTCTGGAAGCAATATACGAATTAATTCAGAAAGTTGTGCGGCTGCACGCTGCTTTTCGTTCATTGGTGTTTCCGGATCCAGTAACTTGTTTACTAACTGTAAGGCTTCATGTCTATTCATAATGTTATTTTTTAGGGTGTTGAATACTGCTTATTGATTGAATATGCTTTTTTATTATTCTGATTTCAGAAATAAGTGTTAGTCGATTAACAGAATCAATATCTGGAGAGTCGATATCAAGAGCCAGGTCAATTGCTTTTTCCAGTGTTGCTTCCATCCAAGAGTGTTCTCCTTCTTGGATAGTTTTGATTGATGAGATACAATCATCGGTGAGGATGATGCCATTGATTTCTGTTGGTGTCATGGCTGATCTCCTTTCTGCTCCAGTAGGTGAGATCCTTCTCCAAAAGAATAATGACCGCGTACTTTACTGTATGAGATATAACATACAGGATTGCTATCATCGTCTCCTAGTTTTATACTCCATTGTCCACCGGAGGAGTCTCCATTATGCCCATTGAATTTGAGTTTTTTTTGATTAGGATATTTCTCATTCAGTTCCTTGACAACTTCTTCGAATTCGCATTTTAGGGAATCCATAGCACATTCATCTTGTACTAGAATACGGTCGTATGCTTGGGCAAATTCACACATTTCCTGACCCTTACGATTGACTTTCTGATAGGTCTGTACATGATGGATAAAGAACATCATTTTTCACCTCCTTTCTGACACTTCTTTGCTCGGTAGACACAGAGAACTGCGCCAATTACAGCAGGGGGAAAGATAAAGGTCAGGCAGAAGCAGGCTATTGCAGAGACGTAATAGGCGTCCGATGCAGAGTTGATAGCGCATTCTTTTTTCAATTCACGGAAGTAACGCTGTTGGAGCGTGTTTACGTCTGTTCCTGTGCGGAATGAGGGCACGTAGTTCGTGCCCTGGGTTACTTGTTTCATATACTACATTTGGTTTGGCTGTTATTGGCAAGTTTTCGTGTACCTAGACGGTACACGAACGGCTGCCAATTTCCCGTAGTCGCCAAACCAAATGTAGTATAACCCCGAAGAGCTGTAATACAACGAGAAGAAAGACAGCCGTATTCGTTTATAAATAAACTTCTACTATTTCGTATATGAATTTGCAAACAATATTAATATCGGAAGCAAACTGATGGACATAAAAAAGCCCAATTTCGTATTGAGCATCTAACCGTTGCTCATCGGGATAGATTATCTATCATTTGATTTGGCACTACAAATATGAGGATAATATCTGATAGTGCCAAATGAATAGGATTTTTTTTCTATTATATGGAGTGTAGAAAATCATCTTCTGACAAGATTTCAAGTTCAGCCCCTTTTTCTATCATTTTAATAGCCTTTTCTTGCTTGCTACTCATGCCATCTTCTCCAACAACTCGGAAATCTTGTTGTCCAACAATTAAAAAGTTAGTATCTCGATTCACACCACTTTGGTTTATACCTCCTATATCAGCAATTATTTGTTGGGCCTCGATTCTTTTCATTGAAGATAATGTTCCAGTAAATACTACATATTTTTGGTAGAAAATGGAGTCAGGATTGTTTTTTGTCTCATCTCCTTTGATTGCTCTTATTTGATTTGCTTTTTGTTTTTGTTTGCATGTACAAGGAATATAACCTTTCTCATTAAATATTCCAAGATGAACTTGGAATTTATTTTCTATATTGTTAAAGTCTTCTTCGGATTCAATTTGTTTACTTAAGTCTATTCCTTTTTCTTTAGCTGCTAACAGAGTAATTTCTGCACAGGCTCTGGAATCTTCTCCTGCATCATGTTTTCCCGGTTGGATATTAAAAGCTTGGCATAAAGAAGAAAGGCTATAAGACGGTTGTATCCAGGTTCTTCTGGCTATTGCTAGGCTACAAAGAAATATCCCCTTAGGAATGTTTATTTTGTATCGTTCCAGCATACATAGAAGAACGTTTATATCAAAGGTAGCATTATGAGCAACGATGATACTACCTTCTTCGTCATTTCCAAAATAAGGAGCAATTTCAGGCCATATGTCTTTAAATGTAGGTTGATCTTGTACCATTTCTTCTGTTATTCCGTGTATCATTGTATTGAAATAGTTGAATGATTGTACAGGATTGATTAACCATGATTTTACTTCATGTATCTGATTGTTTTTTACAGTAGTAATTCCTATTTGGCATGCGCTATCTCGTTGTTCATTAGCCGTTTCAAAATCAATAGCTATAAAATCATATGTTTCCATAGTATATTAAGATTTTTATTTAAATGCTTTATATATTTTGTTCTCATCCACATTTATGAATACGTCTTCATTGATAGCCTTAAGGTAATCACTGTATTTCTTATTTAAAGCGTCTATACACTCTTTGTGGTAATTTTCATTTCCACCGGTTAGCACCTGCTTAAATTCTTCTGATTCCATGATTCCACGATAAAGAATTTCTTTAGCTTTCTTTTTTTCTCCGGCAGCTACCATTACAGCAAAGTCTTTTTTCCAATTAGATTGAGAATTGTTTGTCCGGGTATTGATTGCGATTTCAACGAGAATAGTAAGCACAGACCATCCAATCAAGGTACCCATGACACAATAGATAAGGGCTGGGAATCCTAACCAATTGATTCCATCTGCTCCAACTATACCTCCGGAGTATCTGGAATATTCCCACGCAATACATGACGAGAAGAAAACTACGATTGAACCTATGATACCTAACACTAGCACTGTTTTTGACATAGCTGCTAGAGTGCTTTCGGCAGCTGTTAATTTTTTTGTTTCCATGTGTGGTTTTATTTGTTACAGCAACAAAGATAGTGGTAATATATTTGTAATGCCAATAGAAAATTGTATTTTAGCTCAAAATAAATCAAATATGGATCAAGAACAGGAGATTAAAAATCTACGTCGCAAGTTGTCTGAATTATCTCGTGATTACTATCAATATAGGGTCGCGGTATTTAATAAATCTATAGCTGTTGCCATAGCTGTTTTATTGGGCCTGATAGTAGGATACCTGCTATAAATGATATTATGGTACAAAAAATAGTTATGACCGTATTGTATATTTTTAGTTTCAAATATTTAGCTTGCAGTCTTTCGCTCTCTTTTCTTAATTCCTCATCCTGTTTCATAGAATTAATATAGGCATCGTAACTTCTATGCAAGTGAATAATTTTGTAACCTTTAGGAGTTATTTCAACGGGTGAATCTATTTCATCCGGGCAATCTTCAGTTATTAGTCCCTCCATGATTAATTGTTTCCGGTAACTAATAAGTTGTTCTGGTAATAATTTAATTTGTAGCTTATCCAATATATCGTATTGAATACGTTTTTTACGAGGGTCGCAATATAGATCACTTAATATTATACTTTTGAAATGAATTTCTAATGATTCCATAGTATAAAAAAATCAATTCCTTATATCGTGTGCCAACTGGAACCACCCAGCCACCCAGTTTTCATGGGTGCACGACATAAGGAATTGACAAGTTGGTTTGTTTTGGCAATGGCTAAGGTAGAATTATTTTTCAGAACCAGCAAAAGAAAGCAGAGCAAAAAACTCTGCTTTCTTTTGCTGGTTAATATTGATATTAAAAAATCATATTAAATTATTCTATATCAGAAATTGTAAGATTCTCCAATAAATTAATTTTAGTGGTAATAGTTTCTAAAGGTACTATGTCTTGTTTGGATTCGTGCCATTCTAGAGCTTCAATTAATAGGGATTCATTGATGATATTTACTGTGAAAAATAATCTGTTTTTTCCCTCTAGTTTGACTAAGAAACGTTCATCTTCATTTCTTCTCAACAAATTAGTTGTTCTATAGCAGTCTAACAAAAGCGCTATTGTAAAATAGAAATATCGATTTCTATTATTGAACTTAGTATCAAACATTTGTTGGGGGAAAAGTGTTTCAATTTGCTTTATAAGCTCTTGTGTTTTGTACTCTTTATGGGAAAGCTTTTCATAGCAATCAGGTTCGCAAATCCGGAGATAGGTTAGCAGGAATACTAAGTTGGTATATAAGTTATGCCTATTACTAAACATATTTAGGGATAGGCGAATATTAGTGAATATTTTTTCAACTTGTCTAAGAGTTAATTTTTTGTATCTGAAAATGGCTGTTGCTGTCATTAATAAGTCGTCCGTGGCGTTTGATGCATGATAAGTTATTTGGTTTTGGGTATAAAAGAAAGCAGACTTGAAATCGTAATAATCAAATAGATATTTGCAGAAACTATCTACATCTGGATCTGGTAAGATATATTCAATATCAATAAATCTTTTCAGGTATTCATCTGCAGCTATTAGATTACTTCCATAATATCCACGTATAGAGTTGCTTAATTGTTCTTTATCTATGGATAAGATAAATACAATATTAGGTATATTAAAAAGATGTTTTATCCTTTCCAAAGTTTTTACTGCATAATGTGGGTTACATCGATCAAGTTCATCTATGATAAATATCAATGGTTTTTTGTCACAGATTTCATCAACATATTTTTCGAGTTCTTCCCGAAATTGTTTTAGGCTATATTTTTGGCTTTCATAATTTTCTATTTCTTTTTTCAACATTGAAGCACCTTCTTCAATTCCATCATAAAATATGTTGACTATATCTTCACCTGCATATTTCTTTACTACTCCTTTGAACATTGCGGGAGCCGCTTTCAATACTATTTTTCCGGCTGTATTTATAGCTGATGTTAGTGCTGCTTTGGTTTTTTCTTGTGGATTTATTTTTTTTAGTTCCCCAAGTAATCCTACAAGAGGATCTGATATGAAATCATTCTCCCAGGCATTAAAATACAATGTGTGGAAATTATCTAATTCAAGATATGCTTTCCACATTTCTACAAATGTGGTTTTGCCTGTTCCCCATCTGCCATTTATAGCCAAGACGAAACCTTTTTCATATGTAGTAATGATTGTTTTAAGTATTTCTGCATACTTCTCCCGATCCAGTTTACAATTCTTGAAAGGTTGATCAGCTGGTATTTCTAATTTATCAAGTTTGCATTTCATAGATTATAGTTTTATTTATTACAGCAACAAAGATAGTGGTAATATATTTGTAATGCCAATAGAATAATGTATTTTAGCTCAAAATTTGATAGACAATGGAAAGACTCACTACAGAACAATTAGAAGTAATAGATTTATCTCTTATAGAATGGTACTATGAACAGGCAACGACACGACATAATGACCTTGTTCGTGTGGAATCGCTTATTACAGAGAGGGGATATACATTGTTTGCTACCTATTTCGCTATCTTGACAGCTTCCATAGGGTATATTCTCACGCACTTAAATGTAAACGATGATGCAGCTTTGACAGCCGGATGTTTATCTATTGTTGTTTTCACTTCTATTTCTATAGGGTATATTTATAAAGTCATTAAACCGCATTCTTTTTTCTCACCGGGAAAAGACCCAGATAAGTTTACGATACCACAATATATAGCCTATTTTAAGGGGAAAGATACTGATCAAAAGAAGCAAGTCGTTAGTGATGAATTGGTTGTACTTCAACAGAAAATAACTGCACAGGATGCAATGAATAAAAAAAGAGTCGAATATACTAAACGCTCTCTTGCATTTCTGATATTCGGCTCTTTTGTGGCTGTCACTTCCTTTTTAATAGCATTTGCTATTTATTAATTAGGTCACCTATATCCATACCATTCGTTAGAAGTGGTGTGTCGCTAGTGATGTCCGGCAATGAAGCTGGATCATCTGTAGAACTACTCGGACTTCCGTAAAAAGTGTCTTCAGGAGCGTTCTCTGACGGAAAATCAGTACTAAAGTCTATATCTATCATAATCAAACGGGCGAATCCCTTATCATCGTGCGCCAAAAGGTTTATATAGAGACCTTAATCTGATTTTACAGATTACACGATGAAAAGGGATTCATATTTTTATATAATTATTTGGCTAGGGCTAAGGTACAAACTTTTTCATATTTAGCAAAAGAAAGCGGAGTTTTTTACTCCGCTTTCCTGTCTCAATATCTATTTATGCTTAGAAGTTAGCTACTTCATAATATTTAAAGAAGTAGTAGAGGGCTACCTTATGCCATTTAGTTAGCTCTTTATCACCGGATAGAAGAGAGGATACAGTGCATTTGTCGATACCTGTATAGTTGCTTAGGTGTTTACTTTTTAATCCGAGCTTTTCCATGCGCTTCTTAATCCAGTCAACGGTAATGCCATCAATATCTTTACGGTCAAAGTTTACAGCCGATACAGTCAGCTTCCAATCATCCGGGATTTCTCCCTTAAACATTTCTCGTACACGTTCGGTTAGTTCCTTTTTAGTAAGGAACTTGTCATTCACTAAGTCTTTTTGCTCCGCACGAATGATTAATCGGCTATCGGAGTAAGAGACTACTTCTATGGATATATGTCCATAACGTTGATACTGCTTTGCGAATTCGTCGATTCGCTTTTTACTCTCGGCAGAGAGAGGTAGTAAGTCTAAATTCTTCATAATTCATCAATTTACGATTTGATAATCGGGTATTTAATAATGCAATATACTTTGTAATGGAGGGGCTTTTGCCCCTCCGGATCACAATTTGATGAGTCTCATTTGCCCGATGTCGAAAATTGCAATCTGTTTGTTTTCACGCCCGAATTGCTTGGCTTCTTCAAGGTTGGTGAAAATCTTGATGGAGTCGAAATAAAACTGATTGTTTTCTTCGTTAAGCCATCCACCGACTTTCTTTTCGTGCATCAAAGCATGATTAAGAACTCTCTTCAATCCTTCTTCTCCGAAACTGTCTTGAGTCTCAAGATAGGCGACTGAAATACCTTTTGTGACCTTTTTTAAGGTTGTGAGGTCAACCGTGAATCCATCAGGATTCGCATCTGCTATCTTTAGGATAGCCTCGAACAATTGTTCCATAATATAAAAGAACTTATGCGGACGTCACCCGCGTTTGTTTGACACTGCAAATATATAGAAAAGTTTGCTACTAACAAACTTTTTGTTATTTATTTGTTTGCTACTAACAAACTTTTATCTGTTTCTTAGACTTTCTTCGGTTTCCTCTTTACGTCTGATCGATTCGTCCATCGAATACAGGGCATCAAGTAAAAGACCTTTTCGGATTTCCGGCTTTTTAGTCATGTCGGACTGTGCCAGGGAATCAAGAAGGCGGAGCTGTGCGTCGAATACGCGACCGTAACTACCCTTTCCCTCTCCTGAAAAAATACGCGGATAGGAATTGGCCATACATGACAGACTTCCTAAAATATACCAATACATGAGTATTTTTCTGTCTTCAGGAAGATGGTGAAGAATGGCTGCATCTTTGTCTAATTGATTAATGTCGAATACCTTATTACGATGCCACAAACAGGCTAGTAGGTGGTCAATCTTCGTTGGATCTGAATGCATTGCATCAAGATAGGTCTGTAGATACATGAATTGTTCAAAGGTAATATCAAGCAACTGATCTTCTGGACCGATGAATTTCCAAAGTTGGCAATGGATGGTTGGATATGGGTTGGTTGTCAGATCCGGTGTCAGGTGATAGTATTTGCGCATGGGCAATGAACTATCTTCTTCTGAACAAATAAGGAAGTCAAACAAGTTGGCAAGCATTGATACTTTTTCCGGATGAAGAAGATAGCTATGGCGACGGACATAGAAGCGGACTGTTGGACTTTCTTGCCAAATTCTGATACGTACATACTCTTTAAATATTTTCTTATGCCGGCATACATGAGCTTTCAGGCAATAAAGCATCATGTATACCTTAACTTGTTCTACCGGTATATCTGACTTTGTGAGTTTGACTAGATAAAGAAGCTGTTTCGGGGTGAGTTCGTTCCAACTTCCTGGAAGTGTGTATGTATCATCTTTAATTTGTATAGTATGCATAGTGTTACGATATTGAGGTGAATAGTTTCTTTTCTTTAGAATTGAAGTCAATAGCTTGTGACGTTGTTTCAATTCCCAGTTCTTCCGCATTTTCGGCCAGATAAGTGTGTATTTTCCCTGAATAATAAGTTGCCTGGTCTGCAAAAAAATTGCCGTTTGCGTCCGGATCCTGATAGATTGGTCGAATAGTGGGAGTATATTCGATCGTTCTGCCGGCTACATGTTGTTCGGTTGTTTTCTGTGAGGTATATAATTCGGCAGTTTTATTGGCTAAGTAGCGGATGATATAGTCAATAAGTACTTGTTGTTTGGGCGTTTCGGTATTTTCTGAAAGAGCTTCTTTGAGTATGTCATAGACTTTATCCGTTATCATTTCTCGAATGTTGTGTTCTTGAAGTTGACGAATGGTAGGGAACATGATACGATAAGATAGGATAGAATAATCAATGTCTACCATACCGAGATCCTGGAACTCTGCTGCATTACGAATGAAGCAAAAACGGGGTATATTATCGATAACATAATCAGGATAATCCTTTTTGTTTTCCTCCAGGTATGATATTAGCCGGTCAAGTGCTTGCATTCCGCGAAAACAGAGATTCTTTTTTGCTGCTGCGATCTTAGTGTCACTGGCAGGAGAACGCTGTCCCTGCACGTTACTTACTGTGATACCGGCATCACCGAACATAACACCCAGTTCATCAGATGCGAGCATCAGGGTTAATGGGCCGAGGGCACGCAGTAGTTTGTTGTATAAGTCAGATCCTTTGTCTTCATGAGCTTTACTGATCGTTGCTTTACCGATATACGGTTTGATGTATATATCCAGTGCATCTTCGATGTATGGTTCGATTGATTCGTAAGGCAGTGAGGAGTTGATCTTTACTACCTTTTTGAGGGTGTCGATGTCGGGGATTAGTGCGTTCATTTTATTCTGTTTCTGGGGTTAAACCTGTATTCTTTGTCGCTCCGGTACCTTGGTCCAGCGTGGTAAGTTGACAATTAGTCACCGAGAAATAAATATCTTTAGGCCAGTTATTCATGGCTTTTGCAAAGTAGAGAGGTTCCAATGTTGTATCCTGATACATCTTCATGAGTGCCTGTTCTATGATAAATAACTCCCGTGCTTCGGTACCATTGATACTTTTTCCCTTACCTGGTGCGGATCCGATTATCGAAGGATGTACGCCCATACCGTAACACATCATATTGCTGACCTCTTCGCTGTCTTCAATATACTCACCACCTTTGAAGAAAGATTCGAGTGGAGTAATAATGATGTCTTTTTCTTCAAAGCCTTTTACACGATCGTAGCGAAAGTGAGAGACAAAGCCTTTGCCGGCATTTTCTTCACCGGCAAGAAAATCATTCATATCCTTCAGGAACTTTTCTTTGCGTGCTTTCTTCTCGTCATCTTTGACTATGCCTTCAGATGCAAATAACTTTTCCCAAAAAGGCTCTTGAATATACACAATGTACCGCAGTGCCATTTGATTTTTAATCAATGATTTTTTGAAAACAGGGATTGCACTGGAGAAGTCATACCAGCCGGATGCAAAAACACTCCACCAATATGGATGACTATAATAAAACCGTCCGGGTGTAGAGATGCGGAGGTTATGGATAAATCTCCGTTCTTTTCCTACAATTTTCTCTCCTTTGTCATTGGGAGCAAGTCCCATTCTCATTTTGAGGTCGAGTAGTGGAGTCTGCCGATCGAGCAGGGGAGTGGCAATCAAATCTGTTGGTGTACCGGTATGCCATTCTGCAGAATAACCGTGCCATTCGCTTTTACCAGTCTTTTCGTCAATTTCACTGATCCTGGAACAAGTGGACTCCTTAGCTTTGATTTGTACGAGTTTGGGGGATTTATTGTCATTGTTGAATATATACTCCAGGTAGCCGTCATAGAATATAACCAGATCGTTTGCCAGCTCCATACGGACAAAATTGAAGTTGTTGTTTTCAAGGAATTCAAAAATTTCCGGCTGCTCGTACGGAAGAACTTCCTCTTTGACTATTTTCCTCGTTTTAGGGTCCCGGTATTTCCGATAGACGAGTATGCTATCACCGAATACAACTTTATTCTTGAATTCGATATTGCTGCCTATGGTGACGTTGGTACCGATTTTTTTCATGATGTCATAAGGCATATGATTATTTCGTCCGCGTGGTATCCATTTGATTGGATTCTTTTCTCCTTTGGGAGCTACTTCGATAGGTGTAGGATTCTTATCAGTGGCGATATCACTGTTATCACTGAATTTGATAACATTCTTTCCACCTTTTAAGACGGCATAAGTATCATAGCCTTTCATTATAAGATTGATTGAGGGTTGTTGTTGCTTCATTAGAAATATACTTTGAGATTGTTGAATTTGGTGATAAGGCATCGGCGGATTTTTCTCGGAGTAGCTTCTCCGGCAGGTAATACGTTAATAGTGCTTCCACTACTATGGAATGAGGTCAATACTGCACGATCGTAGGTGACAAGTTCGCCTGTGCTCTTTTTACAGAATTCAATGGAGAATTCGATAGGCTTACCGTTTTGTCTACGCTCCATGAGTTTCCATATCTTACTTTGATGGATTCTTTTGTCTATACTTTGCATAAAAAGGTAGTATGAGAATGATTAGTAATATTGGGATACCAATGATTAAGCCATACTTGAATCCATCATCAATTCCGTCCGCGATAGAACCGCTGGCATTCTTTTGGGATTCGGATTGTTTGTTTTGCTGAAACGTGACGTCAGTCGTTGTTTCCTGTTTATCAGATATACGTGTAGTGTCATCTTTCTGAAGCAAAGTTTTGATCGTTGTCTTGCTCCCTTCAATCTCGATATTCGATATTGGGGGTAGTCCGGTAGATGGGTCTGCTGATTTCGTTGTGTCGAAGTTAACTTTAACTTTCCAGTCTTTACCCGTTTGTTCTTGGTTGAGGTTGAATCGTGAGTAGGTATCTTCGGTTCTAATTCGCAGTGCGGAATCTGTGATAGAAAGATTGCTTTGTTCTTGAGTACTACGATTGTTTTGAAGAGTACTACGGCAACTACACAGTAGCCAGGCAATAGCAAGGCAAGCAAGATAGATGAGAGTGTGTGCATGATGTTTCATTGTTTACGGTTGTTACACGTTAGGTTTACACATTTGAATCGTTTAAGATCAGCTATTTCTTTTTCGTTTTCTGCTATCTTTTTATCTTGGGATAGCTGGTTGCTTTCCAGCTTTTCTATACGGTAAGTCCATTTTGTTTCGCTTTCTATTTTCTCTTTTTTCATAGCCTCCTTGTCAGCTCGCAGGTCAGCGATTAGTTCCTGATATACATCTTGTACGGAACTAAGAGCTTTGGCTTCTGCTTGCTTCTTGGTGTATTTGAGCGTAATAACTCCAGTGATGGATGACAAGAGACCACCACCAAGCAAGAATGTGAGTAGGTTTTGTGTAATGACATCGTTCATGACCTTCTTTTTAAGCAAAGGTATCAGGTGTATGGCAGGCGATAAAGGACAGGGAGGAGAGCCGATTTTGGTAAAATAAATTTTCTTTACATTTTTTAAGGTGCAGCATATAAGGGAAATTGAAAAACTTTAGGTCGAAACTTTTTTTCAGGGCGGTGCGTGGTCTTGCGACAGATAAAGGGGAAATTTTTCCCCTTTATTCAACTGCTTCATTTGATAATCAGAATTTTCTGAATTTTGTTGTGGGAATTGCATGAGACAAGAAAAAAGCACAGGTATGTGATAACCTGTGCTTCTTAATGAAGAAACTAATGATTATTCCGGCAATAGAATTTTGATTAGTTCTTGAAGTTGTGCTGCCGCCCGTTGTCTTTCGTCAGCGGGAGTATTTGGATTGAGCAGCTTAGTTACGAGTTTTAGAGCTTGTTCTCTGTTCATTGCTGTTGAATTTGAATTGATTGAATGCATAACGTACAGATAGCCATACAGCTTTCTTTTCTGCATTTTGAATATTGTGTTGATAAAGGCTCATCGTTGACTCACTTTTTTTATCTTATTGTTGAAATCAAATTTAATAATTTTACAAGAGAATTTTTTATCTTGATTAGCAATAATCTTTTTCTTGTAATTGGTTAGCGTTTCAATTACAGCATCTATGCAGTTTTCTCTGATAGAACCTATTGTTGATTCTGCTGTCCCTATGTAAACTCCGTTCATATCAAAAATGGCGGATTCTCCCTCTATATGAATGAAACCTGACTTATTGTCTATAATGCGGCATTGCGAAGGGATAATTCGTTCTACATATTCCTTCATAGCTCGCCTCCTTTTCCATTAAATGTAATATTGACTGTGCCTCCATTGGCGTGGATTACAATACCTCTGTGCGATTTATTCACTCGGAGACGTTCGTTACCTTCTGCTACTTCAAGGCAAATGTTGGAAAGAGCTTGCTGAAGCTTTTCTACGGATATGTAGCGTCCGTTTGCGCTTTGGTTTTTCTTTTTCATTTTGGAGATCATTTAAAATGAAATAATATGTTGATTAAATACGGGAAGGGAACAAAAAAGTTCCGCTTTCCCGTTGATCTCCACCTGAAACAGGCAGTGGGCGCATTAACGCTCCACACGGGGGTCGGAACTATATCATGGGCTATGGACATAAAAAATGCCCGCAGCGAATAATTGGCGAGCCTACTCGCCTGTTTCAAATGGAGATCGCTACAAAGATGGTGAATCTTTTTTAATGAGCAAAATAAATCATTCTTTTTCTCATTAATTTCAATGTTGGAAAGTGCTTTCTGAAGCTTTTCTACGGATATGTAGCGTCCGTTTGCGCTTTGGTTTTTCTTTTTCATTTTGGAAGACAATTTAAAATGAAACAATATGTTGATTAATTGAAGGAGAGGGAATAAAAAAGTTCCGCTCCCCGTTGTCTTCCACCTGATTCAGGCAGTGGGCGCATTAACGCTCCACACGGGACGGAACTATATTTTATACTATGGGCATAAAAAATGCCCGCAGCAATTATGGCGAGCCTACTCGCCTGAACCAAATGGAAGACATTGCAAAGATGGTGATTCTTTTTGAATAGACAAAATGAATATGATTTTTTTGAGTTTGAAATAATCTATGTGTTGATATGGTATGTAATTGAGATGGCTAAAGAATTACATGGTAATAGAAAAGCGATTCATTAAGAAATCTTAGTTCGTTCCATATCTGTTTCCTTTTCGTTCCACCTAGGTCGAACGAAAGGGAAACCATTGTTGACTTTAAGTTCCACAGTGGTGGAACGAATTGGTTACTGTGAATGGGGATGGAAGTATTAGCTGGTGCAATGATTGTTTATTGTTATTTGGGGCTTATATAAGATCTACGATGTTGATTCATATTCTTTTTTGAAAATTAATTTGCAATATTGCAAATTAATTTGTATATTTGCAACGATATAATAAGATTTGAGATGATATTATCTAATAAATTGTTGTTAAGTGACTTTGTAAGGAAGCATTCGCAGGCGGTTAAACCGTTGAATGCTTGGGTTGAGAAGGTGGCGGAAGCTGTCTGGCAAAGTCATAATGATGTGAAAGCCACATTTCCTTCGGCAGACTACGTGAAGAATGGTAGATATGTGTTTAATATAGGAGGGAACAAATATAGGATTGTGGCTGTTGTATTATTCATCGGTGGAGTAATGGAACTAAGGTTTGTAGGTACTCACGAGGAATATGATAAAATAGATTGCTCGGAGATTTGACTCTCCGAGCAGTTAGTTGAATTGGACTAACCAACTTAATAAAAATAATTATGGCAGACAAAAACATCAACTGTATCACAACACGAGAACAGTATGATGAAATACGTTCTCGTATGGATGTATTAATTAAAGAAGCAACAAAAAAAGGATTGCTGGAGCCGGGAGAAGATAATGAATATGTTCGTGAAATATCCCGTCTTGCTAAACTAAGCGCAGAATATGAAGATAATTATTTGAATATTCTGCCTTTGAGAGTGAAAAATCCGCTTATTCAATGTATGGAAGACTATTTTTATAGTCGAAATTTAAAACGTAAGGATGCAGCGGAATTATTGGGGGTAAATGAGTCTGTATTTAGTCAAATAATGAATGGAAAAAGAAAAATTTCTGTGTCGTTGGCTAAAAAGTTATATACAGACCTTAATATTGATGCAAATTTGATTATTCAAAATTTGTAATAAATAAAATGATTCAATTAAGGGTAGGCTTATCAAGCCTACCTTTTTTATTTATTGTTTAAGAAGAATATACCACCAGTACTTGTTCCCGGTATAGTGAAATAGAAGTTCATCCCTAGCCATAACGTATCAAAGGCATCTGTAATGTGTGTTTTGTATTCGTCTGGATTGTCGGGAGTATCGGGTGTTCCTTCAGGCGTTTTATCTTTTTCAAATCCGTTCTTTCCTTGTTTAATTCCAGTCTGTTCCATTGCGATCTTCAAAAACTCATTTTGATACAGGTTTATTTGGATCCAAAGGAATTGCGGATCTCCTTTCAAGGTTAGGTCGATATTCAGATGTTTCCATTCATGTTTAGGAGCTTGGCCGACATATACCATTGTAACTTTATATCCGTTTTCTTTGAATACACGTTCGATGATATCTGCGTAAGTTTCGGTTGATGATCCGGATTCCCAAGTAAAAGTGTGGTCATAATAGACCACTACATCACGGTTTAGTTTTGGTCGGTAGTAATCGGCTATCATTTTGACTAGATCCTGTAGTTTGCTTGGTGTTTTGACATAAAAAGATTTGAGTACACGCATAGTATGATTATCCAACTGGCCGATAATAGCTGTCGATATGGAGGCATTGGAGTCGAATGCCAGATGCAGTTCTTTAGAGAAGTCAAGATCACCGTCGCCTAGACAGCCGCAAGCTGTTAATTTACTCCAGTTACTGCCAAGATCCCGGAGCCGTCCATTATCACCGGGTGTGTAGAAATGAATATTATCATCTAAAGCTGAATAGAACCCGTTTTGCACCCGGAATAAACGTTCATTCATAAATGCTGTACGCCAAATAAGAGGTGGAGAGTTGCGATACATTTGCCAGATGAAATCTTCTCCGAGTACTTCCAGGTTATCAAACACGTCATATTCACCATAGAAAACTGTATATTCTTTAGTCTTCCCCTGTTGTGGCTTAATAGGTGGTTGATATTTTCGTGCCAAGTCTAAATCATGCTGGTATTCTTTAATCATGCGCACCACATGGTCTGTCAGTGGCTTACGTTTATATTCCTGCACTTTTTTATATAGGTTTCGGATCAGGTTGATATGTGTCAGCGACATTTCATCTATCTTATCCAAGATCCATTTCCCCATTGAAGCGGTAGGCATATCTGTAGAGTAGCTGACGCTGTGATGGTGAGGACAGTCTCCAAAATATTGCCGGTTACCACGATTGGCGGGATCTACTTCGCTCTTTATTTTTTCGTAATTGAGGAACTTTGCTTCAGGGCCTATCACCCAATCAAGTGACATAGAGTTTGCAGACATTCCCTGGTTAAAGGAAAGAATCACCATGACGGTACCATTCCAAAAATGGAAAGCATTATTCCAACCATCAGCTAATACTGGACGTACTGGTTTGCCGAATCCCATGCTTTCCGGAGCTTTGTGACCAACAACATAATGAATGCCTTGTATGTATCCCCATTCGGCAAGTGCTTTGCAAATGGCCGGCAGTGTATTTCCCCAAGCTTTTGCATAGCTGGGAGAGATAAGTCCACCCAAAGAACCTGGCATTTCCCACACATTCCGTAGGATGATGCGTGCATCAATTCCTTCCGATTTACCGGTACCACGTGATGCGACTATATATTCGTCATGTGCGTTGATGGCCATTGCCTGTCGTTGCATTCTATTAAAGAATTTGTCTACGACTTCATTCTGCTTTCTTCTTAGTTCATAGGCGGATAGAACAGGAGAGATTTGCGTGTTCATTCTTCTTCCTCCTCTTCAATGGGATGAGTGTCCACTGCTTTCTTGTTTAACATTCCTTTAAACATACTGCGCATTCTTATTCGTTCTTCTTCAAGATTCTCTATCGGTTCGAGCCCCTCCAGTAATGTGACATCATCTGAAGGTTCAAAGGATGGAGGTACCAGTTGCGAGTAATCGAATTTTTCATCTTCCTTGTCAGAACGTGTATATTTGCCTATTTTATCCAATGCAGCAGCAGCTCCCTTTGCATCTTCTTTGTCCATTGCCATATTAAAAGCCTTTTTTCCACCTTCGACAATCATATACCGGTACCAGGCTTTGGCTGCAAGTTGTATGTTTCCTACTAGGCGGTTAATCATGCCTATGTCACGGTAGGCTTGCGATTGGGAGACCGGTTCCGTATTTCCTCCACAGCCGTGTAGTAGAAAGTTAACCAGTTCTGTATCTGGAATTAGTGGCTCTTCCATTTTTTTGCTTACGCACAACATCATACGTTTCTTAATCTCCATTTCTCTGGGTGAAAGGAGAGTTGTTGCTTCATCTTTGTCTTTGAATAAAGCACGTTCAATTCGTTCGTATGTGGGATCTTTCTTTGGCATTATTCATTAATACTTTGTTCTTTCATGTATTTATCGGCCAGTGGTTCAGCTGCAGGACTGCCGGCGATAGCTAGTTTGATGACTGTTTTCCGGAGGTTGAGCTTGGTCTGAAGTCTTCCCTGGTGATAAGCAGTATAGATAGGCGAACTATGATGATTTTTGCAAATATCACAGAAGAAGTCCCGTTGGTCAACTGGGATATTCAATAAAATGGCAATTTCCCCCGGTGGTAAGAGGGCGGAAGACATTTCTTTTATCTGTTGCAGAACTTCTTCGGATAAGGTCATCATTCTAATATATCATAGCGAATGGCATTTTCATACGCTTGGTTAAACATTTGTGAGAAGTATTCGTAATGTTTTCCGGAGGTAAAATAGAAACCATTTTCCCATCGGTGGTTTTGATTAAGGTTTGCAGATCCGGCAATCCCGAATTTATGTTGCCTATTCTCGACTAATAATAGTTTGGCATGACATGAATCAATTCGGATGGACGGACTAATATTTGAGGCAAACAGTAATAGATCGAGTTTATGACGTTTTACTGTCATATCCAGTAGAAGTGTCAGGCTTTCTATTTTTCTTTCGTCAGCGAGAAAAAAAAGAGGGCGTAGGCTATCTTCAGAGATACTGAATGTCATGATCTTCACTTTTGCTGGGCCGATCGCAGATAAAAGAGAGGGCAATACTTCATGTATTGCCCAGTCTCCCTTGTGCATAAACGGTTCAATAGAATCTGGACACAATGCAAGTGGAAAGTTATCCTGAAATCTTTTCACCTTGTGTTAGTGCTATTTCAGCCTCCAATGTGGCAAGTTCTGTCTGATACTTCTCAATACGGTCTAAAGCATTTTGCATAACGGTTTGTTTTCCATCTTTTTGAGCACGGTCAGCAGCTGCTTTACTGTTGGATATGTTGTTCTTCAAACGTTTGATTTGACGGGCTATTTCAATACCACGCACAATGCTGTTTTCACTGAATTCCGGTCTCTTTTCTTCTAATTGCAGATTTCCTTTTCCTTCAGCCCAGGAGTCAATCTGTTTCCATAGCTTGCGTCGTTCGTCGTCGAGCTTGCATAGTTCTTCAGCTATCGGTTGTCGTTCTTCTACAGGAAGTTCCGGATTTGCGACATCATTATGCAGGCTTGCATATAATGGGGCGATCTCCTTGATACGATTGTAGGCCTTGCGAATGGATGGATTGAGTGACTCTTCGGTAATGATTTTAACGCCTGGTGTACTTAAGGCGTTGATCTCATTACGTAGTTCTGTGAGTTCAGACATTTTTTCTTCGAATTGTTCCTGAAGGGAGACTAATTCTTCCGCATGATTTTCATTGTCGCTTTCTAGTTCGTCAACGCGAGATTGGATATCAGTGATTACTGTCTCCAGATTGATCATTTCCAGTTTCTTGCTTTCGATCGCTTCTTTCCGTTCGTCATCACTCATCGTTTTTACTACGATTATTTCCTCCATTGCTGCCGGGTAGATAGCAGGAGAAAATTTGATTTCCTTGTCAATCTTCGTGAGACTATTGACGAGTTGTGTAAAATGTGGATCGAAGATATGTGGAGCTTCTGGAGCTTTTGCAAAATAAGCAGAGAACCTTTTCTTGGCTGGTTCCTTTGCGAGTGCCTCGAAAAGAACTATACCGTCAGCGTATTTGCGCTGACGGTCGCCTAACCATTGAGTCAATTGTTCTTGTCTGGTCATACACTTGGAGATGGTGCGGGTTTTAATCCTGCTATGACTTCCATGTCAATTGGTGTTTGTAGGAAGATGGCTGAATAATTGGAGTCTACGGTAGCTGTGTAAGTGGTACCACGACGATCGGCTCTTGCTTTACCTCCGTTGAAAGATGGTGCGGTGGTTGCATACAAGCCGGGTTGCCCCAGGATCATTTGTTTGCCATCTGCATCTTCAAAGATATAATATCCTGGAGTGTTTTTGATTAGTGCATTGAATGCGTGCATTCCTGGAGTATTGCCAGGGAAAAAGAAACCGAGCGTACATTTATAGCTGATACCGTCGGCTTCTCCTTGCTGTTCTGCTTTATATTCAACGGTTGCTTCGGTACTGTATAGGTAAATAGGTTGTTTGTAAGTTCCTTCAGCTGGAAACGTAAATGATCCGGCTGCCGTTATTAATTCTTCGTTACTGGTTGCTTTTGATGGATCCGGTACGGTTGGAACAGTCTCAGGAGCATTAAAAGGAACAAAAAGCAACATTCCCTTATAACCTCCCATGTTGTTTTGACCAACTTCCCATTTTAATGGAGCGAATGCGGGACCGGCAGCCATCATGATTAAAGTATCTCCATTGAGATGGCACGTCTGCGAATGCAGTTCGGGGACTGTAATAACCAAAGCTACAAATAAAACGCAGAGAATCAAATAAATGTATTTTTTCATTTGTATAAAAGTTTAGAATAAATAAATAGGAGTGGCCAAACATGACCACTCTTTAGTTATTGAAGATTAAGAGTAGGTTCCGGTTGCGGTTACCACTTCTCCCGCTACTACTGTTACTTGTTTGTTAGCCGGTTTGTTTTTACCGTCCACAGCATTGAATTCAATAGTATAATTGCCAGGAGCCAGTCCCAAAATACATTGTCCATTAGTGCGGCTGGCTGCTTTCCCTTGAATGCTCCAAGTGCCGTTGTCGGCTCCGGTAATATCCACTTGAATAGCTCCGGTTTTACAATAATCACCGGCCAAATCAAGTGATTCATTCTTTTGCTCATTACAGCGGAAGGCCTTTTCATGCCAGTCACGAATACGAGTGTCATATCCGGTTTGTAACCAGAATTGCCATTCGTTCGGATCTTCGTAGATATCGCGGATTTGGCAGAATTTGGTTGCTGCCTGTGTGTTGAATGCGACGTCCATATTTCCTTTCTTTTGTAATACCAGACGTGAACCTTGTCCAAGTGCTTCATGAGATACGATTTCCAATGCTGGACACATTGCATCTTCACGGAGCAATTCAATCATGCGTTGCATGGATGGATATTCCTGCATACGTAGTTTGTTGCGCAAAGCTGCGCGTGCTGCTTTCAATACTGTTTCCGCACATTGTAATTGAGGAATACCTGACTTGGATGAACGCAGGTATGTATTTGCTCCTCCAATCCATTCAACTAGATTTTCGTATGCTGCATAGTCTGTGTCAGATGTCGGGGTAACAAAAAGACCTGATTGGGCGAAGTTGCCGCGAGCTGCGTTAACATCACCACCGGTAATCAGCATATCGATCTTAGTGAAGAGACCGTCAAATGCTCCGGACGGTGAGGAAGAGTCTTCGTCACGTTCGGCATGATAGAGTACATATACGACATCTTCAATGTGTGATTTTACTAACGTGAAAGCGACACGCGTTTCCAGTGGATGTTTTTTGTTAATGTTGCTAACCGGTTCGCCTCCTACAATCAGTAGTTCACCGTCATCATACTTTTGAGAGTTTTCCTTAGTGATGCAGACTACATCTTTGGGTTCGATAACTGAAGGTTCATAGCCAAGCAGTTTGTCAGTAAGGCGGAAATCCTTACCAATTTTGTAAGACTGGGTACCACCGGCACGACGACGTTCATTGATCAATGCGTGTTTGCCTTGCAGATCCATGACATTTAGTCCCAGTATAGCTGCTACTTCCTGCAAAGTTGCGAAAGGAAGAGCACGAAGACCCTTGTCATAAGTAACAAGAGTTTGGTTTAATTTAGATACGTCTATTAATTTGGGAGTAGACATAATTTTTAATAGTTAAGGGTGTGGTTATTAAAATTAAAGGAGACCGTCTTGTTTCAGACGTTCGGTGATGGCCTGATAATCTCCGGGATTTTTTTCGCAGAAGGTGGATAAATCATCCTTAGTTTCACTTGCTCCTGGTTCTGATTGCGGAGAGAGTCCGTTAGATCCGGGTGCAGGAACTTGCTTCAGGTTGTTTATCTGTTCTTTAAGTTGGGTGATTTCATCATCCTTCTGGGTACTTTCATTTTTGAGTTGCAAAATCTCCTGATCTTTGCTTTCTATGCTTGATTTCAGGGTTTTGATTTCTGTGACAGAAGATGCAAACTTTTCATCTACGTCTTTCTTTGCCTCTACCAGTGAAGTGTGTTCACTCTTCAAACGATTGAATTCACCATGTAATGAATCCAATCTTTCTGCTGATAACTCGGTATTTTCTGCATCTTCCTTATTGATTTTGAAAAAAGAGAGAAAAGCCGGCCATGTTGCTTTGAGATTCATTTTATTTTTAGATGTATGATTGGATAATTCTGGCACGATATGCGTGTCCATACCCGCTGCCAGGAGAACGGATGTGGAACGGTCATAAAGACGAACGGCATTGGAGTTGGCGGGAATATCTACAATCGATGCTTCTCTCAACTCGCATTCAGTGACAGTTTCTCTGGTTTGACCAGGTAACAGAACATCTTTGTTTGCTGATGTAGCTATGATTTTAATACCCACACTTGCGGCATTGAAAGTCCCTGCTTCGTATTTTGCGGCAATTTCTTTTGATAAATCATCAACTTTGTCAAAAATAGGAATGGCAGAAAGTTCGTCACCGTTAAGTTGTATATCCTCCCAATGGCCGATAGCTTTGTAGTCCCCCCAATAGGGTGAACCTTCATCGCGGAAATGCATATATAGCATGATAGGGTTCTTCTTAAATGCTTCGATTGACATTCCGGAAGTAAGAACCCGATAGCCGTAGCAGTTGAGTGATGAATCAGAAAGAATAATACGTTTTTGGCTCATTGCACTTATTTTGGTGCAATGATACATTTATTGAGAAGCCTATGGAAGGACGGATTACAGGCTGTAATACTGTAAAAGAGGATATTGTGAAGTCCCTGATAATTTGAGTTCATACCCTGTAAAATCAGTGACTTTTTTGCCGATAACCTTGGTTAGTTCTCCGAATAGTAAATATGTGCCGGTTCCGTATATATATTTGTCTCCGGCAGGATCCTGACAACGCAAAATGCACCCTTCTGTTATTCTGTTACGTAAATCATTTGCTGCTTCAGGAGCAAACAATGTTTGGGGAAGTTTAATTGCTGCTGAATGTTTATATGTAATTCCTGCCGCTGATTCGTTCGAGGTAACAGTAGGAGATTCAATGATACCCACTGTAGGGAGACGATGCCAGTCATGTCCCTTTATAATCTGGATACATGCTGTATTCTGATGAACAGCAAATAGGGATATTTCATTTTTGTATAGGATATCAGCGAATAATATGCCTCCCATATTGTTGATTTCTCTCATAATTTATTGATTTTCAATTAGTACACATTTTTAGAACACTTTTCGAACAAAAAAGGGACATTTAACTACACTTGCTAGGTTATTTTTTTAGGCGATTATAGCCCCTTTTTTTCTCTTTCCGACGAATATCAGCTCTCCATCGGTAGTAGTTCTTCTTGAACGCATCTTCCGTGATGGAGTCAATCCCATACATTGTCATGAAATTATGTATTCCATTAATGTATGTAATTCCGTAGCTGTGTTTCTGCTCGTCCAGGAAATCATGTACTTCTGCCCACAACATCCGGTCGATTTTTCTAACAAGAATAACTTGTGAGCGTTTTCCTAAATAGTTGTAGGTCTTGGGATTTTTGCCTGTACTGCGTTCTGGAAGATAAATCTCAAGATTACCCTGATCAATAGGCGGTATATTGATTGGGCGGCGTTCAAGCAGATCATAGATTATGTGATAGATATCAGTCTTGTCTGGGAAATGAATCGGAGAGTCCTGCATATTACAGAACTTTCCGATCAGATACTCCTTAAGATGTGGGGGAACTTCAATCTTAGTAGTAATCATATAAATCATAGTGGTTTAGGTGTGGAGCTAATATACAAAAAAGAACTGAATAATACTTCTTTGGCAATAAAAAATGTGTTTAATTCAAATACCCCTTTGTGAATGCGTACTATTTTTTTGTGCAATAGTACATTACTTCCTTAAATGTTCATATTATCCATTGAATATCAACTTGTTATTTCCGTACAAAATGCTGTACTTTTCAGTACGAAATTATAATGCTCCGTACAAAATAAGATTTTGTGCACTTTTGTACGGATTGTACGGTTTCGTACAAAAATCGTGCATCGTATAAATATTTGATTATTAATGTAATAAATAACGAAAATACAGGGCTTGCACGAAAGCACAAAATTTTCTACTATTTTTAGATAGGGTATTTTTAAGAAAGAAATAAAAACATTGTTGTCCCATTAAAATCTAAAAGAGTTCTTTGAAATATTTGAAATTTAGTTAGTTACAGCGATTTTCCGA
>NZ_JADPLO010000047.1:0-55173 GCF_015667765.1 Bacteroides sp. 1001302B_160321_D4
AAAAACACACCAGCCACAAGCCCTGAAAGGGCGGAACCGTATACAATTATGCCCTTTCAGGGCGCAAATTCAGATTGTCGTTTTTACGTAGGGCGTTGCCCTACGCTATATAATTAAGCCCTTTCAGGGCACTCCGCAAAATTATCATTTACCTCATTCTTGTACAGCAACAATCTTCGAAAAAGAATGGGTAAGATAACATCCGTTCGATAAAAATCAGCAGATTTGTCAGCAATCAAACCTAATATGTCAGCAATCTGACCATCGTTTTAGCCGGATATTAGCATCTTTGCACCAAGCTCTACAAGTATAAAGCACATATTACGTTTAACCTTTAAAATGCTAAAACGATGAAAAAAGTAGCACTATTCCTATTTTTATCCGTTTGCTTCGCGCAACAATCCTGCTCGTCGGATTCTGTTGGAACGGAACCGGAAGAAAATCCACAAGACATTCTTTTTAAAGACGATTTCAACTTTTTCGACGAAAAAGTATGGACGAAAGAAACTCATGAACCCGGTTGGACCAATCAAGAGCTACAGGCATACGATGCCGCTCATGTATCGGTAGGAAAAGACGGGGATAAATCGGTTCTGATTCTTACCGCCGAACGCAAAGGGAATAAAATCTATTCAGGCAGGATCAATTCAAAAGGGAAAAAGAGTTTCAAGTATCGCAAGATAGAAGCAAGCATCAAGCTTCCCAAGACTAACGGCGGACTATGGCCTGCTTTCTGGATGATGGGAGACAACGACAAACAGTGGCCGGCATGCGGGGAGATTGATATTATGGAAATGGGAGAACAGAGCGGAATGGCTGCGGGCGATTCGGAAAAACAAGTGAACACCGCCATTCACTATGGCCCCAGCGCAGCGGCTCACGAACAGCAATACTACAAAGCCAATGTTGCCAACAGCCTACAAGACGGCAATTATCACACCTACTCCCTGGATTGGGATGAAAACAACCTGACAATATCCATTGACAACGTCAAGTTTCATACGTTCGACATTAGCTCGAACACATACTTTCATGACAACTTCTACATCCTGTTCAACCTCGCCGTGGGAGGTGCGTTTACAGGAATTACCGATATTAATAAACTGACGGGCCTGAAAGACGGTCAGAAAGTGAATATGTACATCGACTGGGTGAAAATATTATAGGAATCTTAAATATACATGCTATGAATATGGAAAAATGTAAGTATCTACTGTTTTGCGGAACACTCGCCCTTTGGATGGCGGGAAGTTTCCAGCAAGTGTATGCAGCAACGGAACCAAGTTCCCAAGCTATTCAACAACAAAGCAACAAGGTAACCGGAAAAGTGAGCGATGCCACAGGTCCCATCATTGGGGCTTCCGTAGTGGAGAAAGGAACTGCCAACGGAACGATTACCGATCTGGATGGAAATTTCAGTTTGAATGTAAAAGCGGGAGCTACGCTCGTTGTCAGCTACGTGGGTTATAAATCCGAAGAAGTAAAAGCGGGAAGAGGTCCTTTGAACATCACCTTGAAAGAGGATGCCAAAGCATTGGATGAAGTGGTAGTTACCGCCCTTGGCATCAAGAGAGAGCGCAAAGCGTTGGGCTACGGCATTGATGAAGTGAAAGGTGAAGCCTTGACCAAAGCGAAAGAGACGAATCTCATCAACTCCATGGCAGGACGTGTGCCAGGCTTGGTAGTCAGCCAGACCGCCGGTGGTCCTTCCGGTTCTACGCGCGTTATTCTGCGAGGCAGTACCGAAATGACCGGCAATAACCAGCCTCTTTATGTAGTGGACGGTGTACCTTTGGACAACACTAATTTCGGCAGTGCCGGCACAAACGGAGGCTTCGACTTGGGCGACGGTATTTCGAGCATCAATGCCGATGACGTAGAAAACATGTCGGTATTGAAAGGCCCTGCGGCATCTGCACTTTATGGTAGCCGTGCCAGCCACGGTGTTATCTTGATTACAACCAAGCGAGCCAACAAGGATAAAATCAGCGTGGAATATAACGGAACGCTGACTTTCGACACCCAACTTGCCAAATGGGATGAAGTGCAACAGATATATGGTATGGGAAGCAACGGTACTTATAGCTATGATGCCATATCCAACACAAACAAAAGTTGGGGCCCCAAAGCGGACGGTTCAAACATGTTGAAGTATTTCGACGGCGTAGAACGCCCTTTCCTCATTGTCCCCGACAATACGTCCAACTTCTTCCGCACAGGTATCACCGCCACCAACTCCGCCATCATAGGTGTGAACAGCGGAAAAACCGGAATTCGCTTTACCTATACGGATATGCGCAATAAAGACATTGTTCCCCAGACGCACATGAGCCGTGACATTTTCAACCTGCGCGCCAATACGTCTGCAGGAAAGGTAGACTTGGATTTCAGTGTCAACTATACACGGGAAGACGTGAAGAACCGTCCGGCTCTGGGCGACAGCAAGTCCAATATCGGTAAAAACCTGATGACCCTTGCCACCACCTACGACCAGGAATGGTTGCAAACCTATCAGACTGCCGACGGCGAATATTCCAACTGGAACGGCATGGATCCCTACAACGTGAATCCGTACTGGGATATCTATAAGAACTTCAACAAATCCAAGAAAGACTTGTTCCGCATGAACGGCAAGGCCGTATGGAACATCGACCCACATCTGAAACTTCAGGCAACGCTGGGTGCCGAACTCAACTGGTTCACGTTCGATGATTACAAAGCACCTACCACTCCCGGATTCGAAGCCGGAAGACTTCAAAACAGTGCTTTCCGCAACCGCATGTACAACTTTGAAGCGTTGGCTCTCTACAACAACCATTGGGGTGATTTCGATTTCAATGCTACATTAGGCGGCAATGTATATAAGGTGAACAACCAGACCACCGTTACCACCGCTCAAGACATGAAGATACGCGATGTCCCTTCATTGACGAGCTTCAACGAGATCAGTGTAGTGCCCGGCAGTTACCGCAAGCAGATTAATTCGGTTTACGGAGCAGTGAACGTGGGATGGAAACACATGCTTTACCTCGATGCTACGTTGCGTGGCGACCAATCGTCTACCCTACCCACTGGCAACAACATGTATGTGTATCCTTCTTTCTCCGGTAGCTTTGTATTCTCCGAGCTGACAAAACTGGGCGACCTCCTGCCTTACGGAAAGGTGCGTATGTCATGGGCCCAAGTAGGTAGCGATACCGATCCTTATCAATTGGGACTCGTCTATACGAAATCCAAATATGCTTATCCCGGATATACCATCGGATATATCGATAACGGAACCATCCCCAACAAAGACTTGAAACCAACCAAAACAAACTCCGTGGAAATGGGATTGGAATTGAAATTCCTGAAGAACCGTATCGGACTGGATTTCACCTACTATTCTCAAATCAGTAAAAACCAGATTATGGGAATGGCAAGTTCCTGGACAACCGGTTATAACTATCGCTTGATTAATGCCGGCAAGATAGAAAACAAAGGTATTGAGATTGCCCTTAGCACACGACCGATTCAAACACGCGATTTTTCCTGGGACATTAATCTGAACTTCTCCAAAAACAGCAACAAGGTAAAAGAACTGGATGGCGAATCGGATATGTTTGAACTGGAAAAAGCATCTTGGCTCGACGTTCAGGTAGCCGCTAAGGTAGGCGAGAACTTTGGTTCTATTGTAGGCCCGGACTTCCAACGGAACGAAAAGGGAGATATTCTGATTGACCCGCAAACCGGTCTGCCGCAATATGATAAGAGCAACCACGTATTGGGTAATGCCTCTTGGGACTGGACAGGTGGATTGCTCACCAACTTTACCTACAAAAATCTTTCGCTGGTAGCGGTATTTGATGTGAAAGTAGGCGCCGACCTCTATTCTATGTCTGCCCGTGCTGCTTACGAATCGGGTAAAAGTCCGGAAACACTGGCAGGACGTGACGCCTGGTATCGCTCGGAAGAAGAAAGATTGGCAGCCGGCATTGCGAAAGGAGCCGATAACTGGAAGCCGACAGGCGGATTCGTTGCTCCGGGTGTCATCGACAACGGTGATGGAACATATCGTCCCAACGACATCTACATCAATCCGGAAGACTACTGGATGAGCGTTTGCCGTAATGCACCTTCTATGTTTATTTACGACAACTCATACGTGAAATGCCGTGAGCTGACGTTGAGTTATAATGTACCCAAATCCTGGCTGAAGAATGTAGTAAGCGGACTGACCGTTTCGTTCGTTGCCCGCAATCCGTTCATCGTATGGAAGAATATCCCGAATATCGACCCGGATTCCAACTACAACAATACCACCGGTATGGGACTTGAATACGGTTCGTTGCCTTCACGCAGAAGCTATGGTTTTAATGTAAATGTGAAATTCTAAAAAGATATATCATGAGACAATCTAAATACATCACAATCATCACGATGGCATGTGCCCTGTTTTTCGCTTCTTGCAGCGATGAATACATGGAAAACATGAATACCGACCCTTCCAAGGCCGCTACCATCGACCCGAATGCGCAGCTCACCACTGCCCAACTGCAAACGTACGGAGACCTTAGTATGATGGAAATCTACCGTAACTACCATTATGCATTCACCCAACAACTGATGGGATGTTGGAACACCACCAACTACGGCGGACGCCATACGCTAGACAATAATGAAATGAGCCGTATCTGGACATCGTTCTACACTCAATCCTTGAAGAATATCATTGATGCTCAATATCGCACAGCCGAAGATGCAGAGAAAGTGAACATCAACTCTGTACTCCGCATTTATCGGGTTTATCTTATGTCTATCATCACCGACACTTACGGAGACGCTCCTTTCAGTGAAGCCGGACTGGGATTCCTCGAAGGAAAGTTCAATCCGAAGTATGACAAACAGGAAGATATTTACAACGCTTTCTTTCTGGAGCTGGAAGATGCCGTCAATAAAATCGATCCGACCAAAGATAAAGTGACAGGTGACCTCATCTATGCCGGTGATGTAACTAAATGGCAACAACTGGCAAACTCGCTTCGCCTACGTTTTGCCATGCGAATCTCCAATGTCAATCCTACAAAGGCACAAACGGAATTTGAAAATGCTTTGGTTGCCAATGGGGGTGTGATAACGGACGCCTCAAGCGATGCGCTCATCAAATACATGACAATCGCATTTAGTTTCGGACAAGAAGCTTACTCTGATTATCGCGGAAATTCATTGTCACAGTTATTGTTCGGCAACGACCCCGCTAATAATCCAAGCTACCTCTGCTCCACTTTCTTTAATCAGCTACGCCAATCCGGTGACCCTCGTACATTCAAAATTTCCCGTTGTTATTATGACGGGCTGATGAGTGCCACCAGTCCCGACAATCGTGTCGACATCACCCAGGAGATGATTGAAAAAGGGATTGATTTCAGTCCGCGCGACCCGGGTGCCTACTCGTGGGAGCCATGGCCTACAGGATACGACAGCGATATTTGTAAGGAATTAGCCGTTAACAACCCTTCTGTTACAGCAACCATGGCTCGTGAAGTGGAACCCAAACTTGCCAATAATTTCCTAAAAAGCGACAATCCGGGCGTAGTGATGACCTCTGCAGAAGTGAAGTTCCTGATGGCAGAAGCTACCGTGAAAAAATGGAATGTCGGCAGTGTGTCGGCAGAAGATCTTTACAAGCAAGGAGTGCGTGCAGCTATGGATTTCCTGACAGACAACTACGGTTGCACGGCTACTACTGATGCAGAGTTTGATGCATTCATTCAAGGTAGAGGGACGTTCGGACATACGGACAATCAGAAACTTGAAGCTATCAATACACAGGCCTGGATTCTTCACTTCACCAATCCTGCCGAATGTTGGGCAAACGTGCGTCGTTCCGGTTATCCGAAGTTGAAATCACCGGCAGAATATGGGTTCGGACAATACCTCACCGGTGGAACGGAAATTCCGGTACGTCTCTGCTATCCTGTATTGGAATCTTCCTATAATAAGAAAAGCTACAATGAAGCCATCGAGCGCATGGGAGGAACAGACAATTGGCACAGCCTTCTGTGGTGGGATACTGAAAACTAACTATTAAACAATCATCCATTATGAAAAAGATATATATTGCACTATTTGCCCTACTCGCTGTAGGCTCCACATTTACTGCATGCACCGAGGAAGAACCGTTCGCTACGGTGACGGAAAATGATGATCCGCATATCCTTGACCCGGTATTTCCTGACAGGACGAACGGCCAATTGGCTACATTCGCCAACATCAGCCGGGATGCGAACTTATCCATCGCGCTGACCGTGACTCCGAAAGATTACACCACAGTAACCTGGTTCATTGATGGGCAGGAAGTGGAATCGGGTACCGACTCCGACAAAGAAATCAACCGTAGTCTGAAAGCCGGTACGTATAATTTGAAAATAGAAGTGGAAACTGTGAAAGGGAAGAAGACTTCCCGTGAAGGATTGGTGGTGGTCAATCCGTTGGCTGATGACCCTCAATCTAAAGAAGTAGCCTTTGAGAGAATTGTATCTCCCGGTAAGACTGCCCGTTTATATGGCAGTAATTTACAGAACGTAACAGCCATCCTCTTGGGAGGAAACACAATCACCGATCCTACTTATGTTGAATCGGAAGACGAGAACTATCTGGAATACATCGTTCCGACAGGCGTAAGCGAAGGCGATTACCGCATCGTTCTGCAAGATGCCGACGGCAATCAATATGGAGCCGACATGGTGAAAGTAACCAATGCTTCCCTTGTCATTTCGGGTGCCAACCGGGCTACTGCCAACGTGGACTGGACCATTTCCGGTATCAATCTTGAAAACATCGCTTCTCTAACTATCGGCGGACAGACGGTGTCTCAATTCAGCAATCAATCTTCTACGGAAGTTACGCTGACTTGTCCGGATTTGTCTGATGGAAGCTATACGCTGACAGGCAAAACCCGTAGCGGAGAGGCTGTGCAGTTCTTAAACGACAATGTTACAACTACCGAACAGACTGTGACCGTATCTACCGAAATAACACTTTGGTCGGGACACCATTACGTTTCGTGGGATAAGCCGGACGGTGATCCCAACAAAACTTTTGGTTTGATTCCAATGGATGTATTTGCCGGTATCACAGCCGGATCAACACTAAAAGTTGTCTACTCCATAGAACCTACTGCCGAATATCATCAGATGCGACTTGCTACCGGCAATTGGTCGTACTTCACAGACCCGATAAACTTCTCGGAAAACGGTGAATACGCACTGACACTGACCCAAGACATGCTGAATATGATTCAAGCCGAAAACGGATTCATCTGTGTAGGTCATGGCTATTATGTAGATTTGGTAACCGTGAAATAATGTTCCTAAGTAAGTTTAAAAATCATTCACACCATAAGTATCTGTCATTCTTCGGGTTAAAGTCCTCTGAATGACAGATTACATAAACGATGCTACTTAAAAACAAATCATAATGAAACTAAGAAATATTATATTAATGACCGCATCTATCGCAATGACTGCCTGTTCCAAACAGGCAGTTCCCACTGCCATTCCTGAAGACGCAAAAATAGAACAACAAGTAGAAGAGCTTCTATCAGAGATGGACCTTGACGCCAAGATAGGGCAAATGACCGAGCTTGCTATTGATGTATTAGGAGAGACAATAAATGGAGAATTCCAATTGGACGAGGCAAAACTCCACAAAGCGATTGCTGAATACAAGGTAGGTTCGTTTCTCAATGCTCCCGGCCCGGTAGCACAAAGCCCTGAAAAGTGGAACGAGATTATCGGTCGAATACAAGAACTGTCGATGACGGAGATTGGTATTCCATGTATCTACGGCCTGGATCAAAATCATGGTACTACCTATACATTGGGCGGCACGCTCTTCCCTCAAAATATCAATATGGGTGCTGCCTTCAATCCAGATTTGACCTACGAAGCGGCACGTGTAACGGCTTATGAAACAAGGGCTAGCAATTGTCCCTGGACATACTCCCCCACTGTCGATATGGCACGTGATCCCCGTTGGCCGCGTGTATGGGAAAATTATGGAGAAGACTGTTTAGTCAATGCCATTATGGGCAGCACTGCTGTCCGAGGCTTCCAAGGAGATGATCCTAACCATATTCCCGCCGACCGAATCGCCACCTCCGTGAAGCATTACATGGGATACAGCATGCCACGTACCGGTAAAGACCGCACACCGGCTTATATATCGGTTTCCGAACTGCGTGAAAAATGTTTTGCACCGTTCAAGGCTTGTGTGGAAGCAGGTGCACTGACTATAATGGTCAACAGTGGTTCCATCAACGGAAAGCCTGTGCACGCCGACCGCGAACTCCTCACACAATGGCTGAAAGAAGACTTGGGATGGGACGGAATGTTAATCACCGACTGGGCGGACATCAACAATCTTTATACCCGCGAACATGTGGCGGCAAACAAGAAAGAAGCCATCGAAATGGCAATCAATGCAGGTATAGACATGGCTATGGAACCGTATGATCTCAATTATTGTACACTACTAAAAGAGTTAGTGCAAGAGAAGAAAATACCCATGAGCCGCATCGACGATGCCGTCCGCAGGGTGCTTAGACTTAAATTCCGTCTGGGTCTGTTCGATCATCCGAACACTTTATTGAAAGATTATCCTCTCTTCGGCAGCAAGGAGCATGCACTTATCGCACTTCATGCAGCCGAAGAATCGGAAGTATTGCTAAAAAATAAAGATAATATTCTTCCGCTTCCTCAAGGGAAAAAGCTACTGGTAACCGGTCCGAACGCCAACTCTATGCGTTGCTTGAACGGCGGTTGGAGCTATTCGTGGCAAGGACATCTGACCGACAGATTTGCCGACAAATATAACACCATTTACGAAGCAATCTGCAACAAATTCGGAGCCGATCATGTCCGTCTGGAACAGGGCGTGACCTACAAACCCGAAGGTGCTTACATGGAAGAAAATGAACCGGAAATTGAGAAAGCTGTGGCCGCCGCCCGCAACGTGGATATTATTATCGCCTGCATCGGTGAAAATTCATATTGCGAAACACCCGGTAATCTTTCCGAACTTGCCATCTCCGCCAACCAAAGCAAACTGGTAAAGGCACTTGCCGCTACGAGAAAACCGATCATCCTGATACTCAATGAGGGTCGTCCCCGCATTATCAACGAGTTGGAGCCATTGGCTGATGCTGTTATTGACATTCTATTACCCGGAAACTATGGTGGCGATGCATTAGCGAACATTCTGGCAGGAGACGTGAACCCCAGTGCCAAGATGCCTTACACATATCCGCGACACGAAGCAGCACTGACTACCTACGATTATCGGGTGAGTGAAGAGATGGACAAAATGGAAGGAGCTTATGACTACAATGCAGTAGTCTCCGTTCAATGGCCTTTCGGATACGGATTGAGCTACACCACTTTCGAATACAGCAACTTCCAAACGGACAAATCTTCGTTTACCACAGGAGATGATTTGCACTTTTCCATAGATGTAACTAATACCGGTAAATATGCCGGAAAAGAAGTTGTCATGCTATTCAGCAGTGATCTTGTGGCTTCGCTTACTCCCGAAAACCGCCGGTTACGAGCCTTCAAAAAGGTGGAACTGCAACCAGGCGAAACCCGAACTGTCACTCTATCCATCAAAGGCAGCGACTTGGCTTTTGTCAATTCCGATGGGCAATGGATACTGGAACAAGGGGATTTCCGTATGCAATGCGGAAATCAAGTATTGACTATTACTTATAAGTAGGCATTTATAAGTAGGTATTTATAAATAAATGCGCATTATTAATGTATACACTCCCGACAATAACTCTATGAGACACTGCGTTACTTTGTGGTGAACTCAAATTATCATCTAACCGGTTGAACAGCCGTTTGAGACTGTTCAACCAAATTTAAACAACCGCTCCTCTTGGTCCAAACGACCGTATGTCTACAACAAAAAGACAATCGTTTGAGCCCAAAGGAGCGGTTGTTTTTATCTGAAGGAAAGCGGCATTATTACAAAGGATATTCCTCAAAAGCATACAAAATGGTAGATAAATAACGTTCACCTGTATCGGGTAATAATGCAACAATCATTTTCCCTGCATTTTCCGGTCGCTTCGCCAGTTCCGTAGCAGCATATACGGCTGCGCCTGAAGATATGCCTACCAACAAACCTTCCTGTTTGGCTAATTCACGACTCGTACGAATGGCATCGTCATTCTGCACCTGAATAATCTCATCTACGATAGAAGCCTTGTACGTTTTAGGAACAAACCCTGCACCGATTCCCTGAATCTTATGCGGACCTGGTTTTCCTCCCGAGAGTACCGGAGAATCAAAAGGTTCTACTGCCACGATCTTTATACTCGGATCACGCATCTTCAGCGCTTCCCCTACACCGCTAACTGTCCCGCCAGTACCTACTCCGGCCACGAAGATATCGACTTTCCCCTCGGTATCTCTCCATATTTCCAGACCAGTAGTTCGTAAATGCATGGCGGGGTTAGCAGGATTCTCAAATTGTTGTAAAATGACAGCTCCCGGAGTGACAGCCTTCAGTTCTTCAGCTTTGGCAATGGCTCCTTTCATACCATCTGCACCAGGAGTCAATACTAATTCCGCCCCTAAAGCTTTCAGAAGATTACGTCGTTCGATGCTCATGGTATCGGGCATCGTCAAAATTAACTTATAGCCTTTAGCAGCTGAAACAAAAGCCAATCCCACGCCGGTATTCCCGCTGGTCGGTTCAATGATAGTCGCTCCGGGATGCAAAATTCCTTTCGTTTCTGCATCCTCAATCATAGCCAATGCTATGCGGTCCTTCACGCTTCCTGCCGGATTGAAAGATTCAATCTTTACAATCAGACGAGCTTTCAGGTCGTTACTTGTATTATAGTTACTAAGTTCCAATAACGGAGTATTACCTATCAAATCCGTCAATTTTCTTGCTATCTTTTCCATATATATCTGTTTTAAATTTCTCTTATTTTAATATATGACAAAAATAGTGCGGATTCTGTTTAGGGTAAATACCATATATGTGGTAAATTCATACCACATATATCTGACTTCTTGCCAGAACAATATATCATTTGAATCTCTTCACATAATCTGCAATCAGACAACATGCCGGACCGAGTACCTGACCATGATCGAATCCTTGCATTTCATACAAAGTCACCTTCTTGTTACCTATACTTTTCAAGACAGCTTCCAGCAACGCATTTTCTTCATATCTTGCCGCCATCTCCAGATGCTTGTCCCCCGTAATCAACACGAGAGGAGCAGTTTCCTTGCGGGCCTTATTTACCGGAGCATACTCATCAACCACCGGAATACCGTCAGGCAAACCTCGTTCCTTGCGAATAGTGAAATGTGTCACCGTCTGACCACTCACCGGAAGATAAGCAGCTACACTATCGGCATTTGCTCCGTATGCTGCCATGTACTTTTTATCCATTGCCAGAATCAATGAAAGATAACCTCCCGCAGAATGACCGGAAACAAAAATATGATCCCTACGACCACCATACTTTTCAATATTCTTGAAAACCCATGCCACAGCTTCAGCCGCATCTTCGATGTAAGCCGGATTCTTTGCTTTCGGACTCAAACGGTAATTCACCGTCACTACTGCAAACCCTTGTTCTCTCAATTCTTTTGGGACAAATTTATTTCCGCCTTCCATACCACCACCGTGAAACCAGACAATAGTTGAGAAATCCTTCTTGTTTTCAGGGTAATAAATATCCAGTTTACAACGCTCCTGACGATAGGTGTCCGTTTCGGAACCAGAGACATAAGATATATCTTTATCGGTGCGATAAACATTTTGTGCTTGAGCAATGCAAGTAACAAGCAAAAAGAGAAGAGAAAAAATCTTTTTCATGGTTTTATTTATTTTATATTCATCTATTAGTACTATTCTTAAAAATTACTTTAGAGTTAATGATGTCATGTTCATCAATATATAATTCAGGATTCTCACCCGAGCTTTCCACCAAAGCTTCAATTGTGATACACTCATCCGGCAACCACTGTTTAAAATGTAACATATTATCTCTCAACTCTACCATATTATTGTCCGTAGCTGATAATTGAATCATCTTTTTTACATTTTTCGTATATAATGGAAGTCCGCCCCCTTTAGCCACTAAAGAAGATTGGGCACCTTCACCAATAATATTTCTATTTCCCGTATTCTCTAACGTATAACATATTCTCCAAAGATTTTCAACCGGTATCGTATCTTCATACTGTACAAAGACAGTAATTCCAGGTATTTTAGGTTTTTGCGTCAGCAATGTACTCTCTGTACAGCAGATTGTCACTCTGACTTTTTCCTTCGAGAAATATGAAAGCAAAGTAACTACTCCTCCTAAAATTGTGACTATTGTAACTATAACTTCTATCATACACCTGTGTCTTTTTTTTCATAATTACTATTCTTTAGTCAGCTCCCTCAATCGCCATGCACAATCTTTAAATTGCTTATCAATACACTTTAACCGCTCTTCCAATTCATCTATTCTTTGTAAAGCAACTTTTACATCAATCTCCTTTCTCTCAATCTTATCCTCTACATACTTAATTACTTTCAAATCGTACTTGTTATGCCGTATCTCATCCTGCGTAGCGATATAGAACGAACAACCTTTTTTTTCTCTCCCCATCTCTTCTCCGGCAAGAAACTTTTTATATGTATTCGAAAGCTGTTCCAGCATTTTATCAGAAAGTTTACAAAGTCCTTTATTCGAAATATACCCCTTCCGTGCGTCAACAAATAAAGTTTGCGTCCTCATTCTTTCCTTTCTGAATACAAGAATTGCCGTAGAGATAGCCGCTCCATAAAATAGATTCGGCGGCAATTCAATAACTGCCTCAAGTAAATTATGTTCAATAATCTGCTCTCGTATCTTACTTTCAGTATTTCGGAACAAAACGCCTACCGGTACTACTACAACAGCTTGTCCGTCATTCCGCAAACTTGCCAAAATATGACTTATATACGCCCATGTAACCTGACTTTTAGGAGGAATGCCATATTTAAAGCGTTTGTAAAAATCACTATAAGCCTCTTCGGCTGCCCACTTATCCGCAAATGGAGGCACAGAGACAACAATATCAAACTTTCTTAGCCCTCCATGATCCAACAATTTAGGATTACTAAGACTATCTCCCCAAAGAAAAGTCGCACCCTTGAAGCCATTCAGCATCAGATTCATTTTTGTCAATGCATACAAATTCCAATTCACTTCTTGCCCATAGAGCTCAGTACCTCTGATCCCCATTTTTTTACCGACCTCAACCAACAGAGTACCACTACCGGATGCCGGATCGCACAAACAAGCATTTTTTCTATCGCCATCTATTAGTTTCGTGATCAAACTAACTACCTCTGTAGGAGTAAGCACATTATTTATCTTTTTACCTGCTTCTTCAGCAAATATATATAACAACTGATTATATAAATCACCAACGTCTATCAACTGCCCGGTAGCATTAGTCAGCCTGATTTCTTGAAAAAGCAAAAGAAGCTCACGCAACTTGATCGATCTCGCGTTCATATCTCCTAATATATTACTTTCGAAATCAATAGCTTTATTGATTTCATAACCTTCAGTAACCAAAGCGTTCACCTGCTCCAGTTCATAAAGAGCCATATTTATCAATCTGCCAAGTTCCGGTGAATCAAGTTCTTTACATAGATAATCGAAAGAACTGCGCTCGGACACTAACAAACGTAAAGCAGGGCTATTATCATCTTGTTGAAAAGAATTATTTGATTTATAGTACTCACTTGCAGATTTCAAAAATAGCAGAGCCAATACATAATCCCTGCACTGATCGGCAGAAATCGTTCCACCCAAAATTTGCCGTGCTTTACTTACGATATAATATGCTTTCTCTTTCATAATACAATCATTTTAAAGAATCCATCAATAACTGATCTTGCAAACTCTGTTTAAGTATATCAATTTCACTACGAATACATTCACCTTCTTTTCTCAACCGATCCATTTCTACAACAAGCCTTTGTACTTCTATAGATGGTATATCAAGCTGTATTTCCCCCATTACCGATTGAGGAATCACCTGAATACCTGTACCTACTGCTGCATTCTTCAACATACCAAGAATGGACGATGTATTTAAAAAACAACAAAGGAATTCCGGTAATATGTTACTAATGACGGGACGTATGATAATAAAAGATGAAGATGCTATAGTACTTCGTTCTGTCCCTTCATACTGTATGCAATAATTGGAGCCTCCTTTAGCCGCAAACAACAAATCTCCGTTTTTCAACCAATGCTTATCATTTATTCCTGTATTTATTACCGTAGCTATTTGAGTATAATCAAGTTTATTCTCCGAATTAACATCCTTTACCTGCAAATACCTGACCTCACCTTGTGAATCAGTTTTCATGTATATGCCGGATTGCATTATAGCTATATCCTTTAATGTTACTTTCTTATTCATTACCTTACCATTTCAAATAAAGACTCTACTTAAACAATCTGCCATGAATATCAGTAATACTATTTCTTGGCTATTACCTCAATTTTATAGATTGACCGCACAAATATATAGCTTTTTCTGATATTACCAAGCAATAGAAAGAAAATAAATCATAATCGACAAAACATATCTTACCTCCTCCATCTTTTCAGGTTTCGTCAAGTAGAAATCCTACTAAATACAAATCACGCAACTTGATATAAAATCAGAAGAACATAAATTACCTGCTTTTGACAAAACATACATCAATACCCCATTCAAATATCCCACCGTCTTCCCCTAGCATATTTAGTTTTAATATGCCTATAATAAACGACAATCTCCCACCCGAAAATATACCTCAAAGTATATTCCGGACAGGAGACCACCATAATAGACAAAACGAACTGTTTGTCCTTTTCTAAGGTTTTCTTTAAAATCCCTCTCTAAAGTTTCTTGATAGAGAAATCGGCAAAACGAATTTCTTCGTCACGCAACTGGTCTTGCCAGGTCCTATCTTCACCCAAATAGCGGTAGATACCCCATTTGGGACGAAGTCCCGTACAATCCGTACGCCACATATCCATCTTTTCAGAACTAAATTCCAAGAGAACTTTTCCGTCTTTTATGCGTGTGATGACTACTTCATACGAACCGTTCTCACCGAAACAGGCTTTTTCTTCTACTTCCACCCAGTTGCCGAGGAAGCCAGCAAGGTCTGTACTGGCAAGGGTAGTAGTGCTTCCGCCACGTTTGTCATAACGTACGCGCAGTTGTTGACCGCCTTTACTGCCGCTGTTGGAATAAGCAGTCAGGGTAATGAGTGGAGAACCGACGTCTGCCGTGCCCGATGAATTATCAATACCCTTCAACTGGTGGAGATGGGAGAATTTGGCTGTCGTCTGGAATCCTGTCGGCAAACAGAATTTCCAGCGAAACACCATAGTCTCTCCCTTTTGTCCGACAAGGCTTTTCGGAGACTTATTATCCGTCTTTATCTCATTACGCTGGCGGTCGGTGATGTTTGTCAGTCCGCGGTCATCATCTATCTCGGCATGAATAAAGAAAGCAAATACGTACTTATTTAGCTGGTTGTCATGCACCTGCTGAATATGTTGGAAGTGCTCTGTCTTATGTTCGCGCGAGGAGTCGGGAGCTTCGTGGTTATAGCCCGAACGTTTAATCAAGTCATACGTTTTTGCGCTATTACCGTCAGCGGTTAATGTGCCATCCACCGGTTGTTCCGGTTTCAGTTGTTCTTTCTCATCTATCACTTCCGACGAACTGTTGGAGCAGGCGATAAAGGCGAAAAGAGCTAAGAATAAAATTCCTTTTCTCATTTGGATTTATTTAATATGGTTAGTCAGGAAATCTACCGACTTGAAGAAAATCTCTTCCATCTTGTCCGAAGTCTTCGAACTTACGTTATGGTCATAGTATTCATACTTCAACAAGTCGCAGACTCCCCCTCTTTTCTTTAAAGCCGATGCGAACATTTCGCTCTGTTCACACTCTACCGTAACATCACACGTGCCACATACCAGCATGGAAGCAGGAACGTCCTTCTTTGGAATCAGATTTATGGGAGAGGCTTCACGAAGCACTTTCGGCTCTCTGTCACAGAAGTATGCAATACGCTGAGGGTCTTTTGTTTTCATGGTGATGGCAGCCTTTTCCAAGTTATATATTCCGGAATAGCCTACGAAAGCCTTTGTACCGGGAACAGTCATCGCAGCTACTGCTGCCAAGTGCGCACCGGCAGAAGTACCCAGGAAACCGAAGCAATCAGGGTTAATGTTCAGTTCTGCGGCATGCTCCTGTACATACTTCACTGCGTCCAGAATATCCTGGATAGAGACTTTCACCGTTGCATCGGATTGAGGTGCCAATGTATAAGAGACACGTACGCCTGTTATGCCTTTCTGTTTCGCCAAGTATTGGGATAAAGACCGGGACGAGCCGTTATTACCGCGCGCCCATCCACCACCGTGGATATAAACGACAAACGGGGCAGGCTTCTCTGTCTCAGCAAAGTCTACCGTGAGTATCAATTCGTAATCCTTATGTTTCTTGTAGACGATGTCCTTTGTAGTCACTCCTTTATAATCCTTGCTTTTCAAGCGGTCTGCCTGATAGGTATAGGGAACCATCACATCGGGAATGGTGTTCACATCAATAAACTTCGCATATTTCTTTGCATACAACAAGGCATAAGAACCGTCGTCGTTCCGCGTCATCTTCATGCCATAGCGGTTGGAGAACTGCTGTGGTTGAGATTCCTGCGCAAGGCAGAGAAGCGGCAGCATACACAAACAAAAAATCAGTTTCAGTTTCATGTTATCACTTTATATTAGGTACAGATAATCTTATTTCTTCTTCAAATTTTATTTCTTCTTTAAAACCAGATAAGGTATTGTTTCCACATCGGACGTACTGTATTTCAAACCGATGCGCTTTGCCGTATCGACATACTTCTGATTACCCAATGCCGTTCCCGCTTCATAAAGAAGAATGGCGGCACGGGACTGGTCGAAAGGTTTAATCTGTTTAAATTTCCAGTCTTCGGGATTCAGATAAAACGGATACAGATAATCTACCGCCTGCGAAGCCACTTTTCCGTTGGAAGCAGGGGTACTCCATAGATTGATGCCTATCTGGCTGGTAATTTGGTTGGCTTCCATTAAGGCTTCCAGAGCGAAAGTGGAATAATGCAGGGAGAGAGTCCGTTTCAGTTCCTGGGGTAACGAGCCGTCGTCGGCAATCTGTGCACCCATCTTGGGGAGAATACTTTGTTCCGCCACTTCACGGATACGGTCGGTACGGTCCAAGTAAGCCAGTACCATCAAGTGGATGGCTTCGTACCACAAGCCATGATTGTTGGCGGCATGAGATTCCCTTTGCCCTTGCGTGCTGTTCTCCATCCAGTAACAGAAGGCGGTAGCCCAATCATCGAGTTTTTTCTTATCCGAGGGAGTCCAGCTTTTCGAGCCTTCTATCAGTTTGGCAACACCCAACGCACGGCTGAAACGGCGCGAGTCTATGAAGCCCGAACCTCTCATTTTCTTCATACCCGGCACGGCTTGGGCATAAGTCATATTCGGGTTCATACCCAGTTTCGGGTCTGTGAACCATGTCCGCAAGTGGTTGGCGCATGCTTTGGCGTAGACTTCTTTTCCTGTGATATAATAGAGTACTCCCAGGCAGTAAGCGGCATCACCGAAACGGTTGGCATTCTCACGTTCGGGGTATTCGTAGACTTCGGGATTTCGTTCACCGTCTTTCCGGATATAGGGAAGTCCGTCTATTTTTGTAGAATCAGGCCACCAATAGGGAGATAAGGTCATATAATCCCTGGGATCTTTACTGGGGGGAAGTTTTTTCTTGGCAGTCACCGATAGAGGAGTCATCTTTATATATTTCTCTGCCACCTTTTCCTGAAGTTCAATGTATCGGGTGACTTCCTTCTCACCTTTCTGATAGTCGTTTTTTAGCTGTTCAAGCAAAGTCGCATTAAACGGGCCTAAGGGGGCGGCATTCAGTATCCCCCAACAGAGGCATACAGCCCATATAGCAAAGATTCGTCTCATAAATATTTTCTTTAAAGTAGGTAAGTATGTCATTCGGAGCGAAGCGGAGAACCTGCTTCTGGTATCTGCCAAGGGGCAGGTTCTTCACTACGTTCGGAATGACGGTATCAGCTTTCTTCTTTAAGAGAAGAAACAGCCACCGTTAATGTCAATGTTCGTACCTGTCAGGTAAGAAGATTCGGAGCAAGCGAGGAAGCAAACCAGGTCGGCAACTTCATCGGCAGTTCCTTCACGACGCAATGCGTAGGAAGCCTTCATACGTTCGCGGTTTTCCGGCGTATTGAAACGGTCGTGGAAAGAAGTGGCAATCGTGCCTGGACAGATAGCGTTGCAACGGATTCCCTGAGGGCCGAGTTCCTTCGCCATGGAACGGGTAAATGTCATTACCGCACCTTTCGCGGTTGCATACATGGAAGCTCCATTGCCACCGCCGTCGCGGGCAGCCAATGAAGAGAAGTTGACGATAGAACCGCCTGCCGGCATCATCGGAACCACTTCACGGGTACAGAGGAATACGGAACGCATATTGACATCCATCAGGAAGTCATACCAGTCTTCGTCCTGTTCGGTGATTTTCTTACGGCCTACAATGCCGCCTACTACATTCACCAATACATCTACCTTGTCGCCGAATGCCTTGTTACACTCTGCAAAAAGATTCTTTACCGCAGCAGCCTTTGTCATATCACCCTGAACTGCGATTGCTTCGCCACCGACATTTTTAATCAGTGCCAATGTTTCCTGTGCATCGGCTTCATTGTCGAAATAGTTCAGGCAAACTTTTGCACCTTCTGCTGCCAATTTCACTGATATTGCACGACCAAGGTCGCGTGCGCCACCTGTTACGATAGCTACTTTTCCTTCTAATTTCATAATTGTCTTGTTTTTAAAATACGTTTATTTTTTTATTTGTTTAATCTCTCCTACTGTCAGGAAGATGGAACACAGCGATAGCGGCACCAAAGCTCCCAACAGACTGAATAATAATATCCAATTCGTAATATAACTGGCAAAAAGGATTGCCAGGATAGTACCTAATACGGCCGAAGCACCGCCCAGTCCTGCCAGCGAGCCGACAGATTTGCCGCTGTGCAGGTCGCTCGGGATAGTCTGCAAGTTCGTCATAAAGAACTGGAATCCACCCAGTACCAATGCCATGAAAACGATAGCGACCGGAGCCGTAGTAGACATGATAGCTGCCAAGATAGACGGGATGATGATAATCCCACCAAGCAGCATTGCCGCCTTACGGGCATAGTTCACCGTATGTCCCCGGTTTATCAGCCAACCGGAATACCAGCCGCCGGCAATACTTCCCAATGCCGCACCTACATACGGAACCCAAGCGGAGAATGCCACCTCTTTGATATTCAAGTGGAACACATCTGCCAGATATAACGGCAGGAATGTCACGAACATCCACCAGATAGGGTCGAGGAAGAACCGTCCCAAAATGACAGACCAGTTCTTTTTCACCCGGAGCAGTTCGCCCCAGCTTTTTCCTTTATCCTCGGTTTTCAGCTCCTGTTCGGGCTGACCGCTCAAGATATAGGTACGTTCTTCTTCTGTAATCCAGGGATGCTTCTTCGGCCCTTCCTTATTGATAATCAACCAGGGAATCAACCAAATCAGTCCTAATCCGCCGACTACAATAAAAGTCAGTTTCCAGCCGAAAGCAATGAAGAGCATCAGGATAATAATCGGTGCAAGGATTGAACCGATGGATGCTGCCGCCCCGAACAAACCCTGTGCGAAAGCGCGTTCCTTCTGCGGGAACCATTCGGCGTTGCTTTTCGTCGTACCGGGCCACGGACCGGCTTCCCCCAATCCGAGCATCATCCGGAAGAAGGTCAGCGAGAAGATTCCCCGTGAAAGGGATGCTAATGCATCTGCCGCCCCCCAGACGAGCACGCTCCAGAAGAAACCTTTCCGGCATCCAATCTTGTCGTACAGTTTCCCGGAGACAAGCTGGCTGATACCGTATGCTATCATAAAGAAGATAGTTATCAGACCAAGAATATCTTTCGCTTTCTGCGAAGCATCCGGGTCGTTGCGGTCTATCAAGCCGAGGTCGATAGCGATACCTTCGCGATTGGTTACGAACGTAACGCCGTTCTTCTCCTTCATCTGTACGTTGGCTACGCTGACAGAATCCCGGTTGCCATTAGCGGCTGTCAGGATATACTGCTCTCCTGCCAGGACGGCATGATTACCTTTATCTGCCGACGCATCCGCTTCGGAAACCAAGTGATAGTCGATATTAGCCACCCACATATAGTTGAGCGTACCTCTATCCAAATAGTTGATGATGGTTATCAGCATAATTAACCCGATAACCATCCATCGGAGTCCTTTTACCTTCATACGTTTACAGGTTTAAGAAGTCTGCACGCACAGGGCTGAACGTATCAATCAGGATACCGGCTTCGAGGCAAACACAACCATGCAGCTCGTCGGGCGCTACATAGTAGCCGTCTCCGGCAGAAAGGATTTCTTTCTTATCGCCAATGGTTAGTTCAAACTTGCCACTTACTACGTAAGTCGCCTGGCTGTGGTAGTGCTCATGCATACTCCCTACTGCACCTTTGTCAAATTTCACTTTGACCATCATCAACTGACCGTCATACGCCATAATCTGGCGATTTACACCCGGAGCAGGATTTTCCCACTTCAAATCTTTCTCAAACTGATAAGTTTCACTACATGTTTTCATATTTCTGTCTATTAATGGTTTATTATATTCTCGATTCATTTATAACTCATCTTTCATTAGTTATCTCATCCCATATTAACATCCTGTAATCAAGTTGTTAATTCACTGTATTTCAGAAGTTAATTCACCGTTCGTCAAGTGTTAACTGTTAAGTTGTCAAGTGTTAACAGTTGAGCCGATAAGTATTAATACTTGAGAAGACAGGTATTAATACCTGAGAAACGGAAAACTAATCATCATTTCATAAATACTCCGCAACGACCGTTCCAAGCATACATAGTGCCTTCGACCGTCAGGCGGTGCCCTTTCTCTTTGTCGGCATCGGTATTGCTCAAGCAAAGCATTACGGAATGCCCGCCTTTATAGGTTGCTTTCACCACTGTATAGGAAGCCGTATCCATCACGACTTTCACCTCTTCGCAAGATGAGGTCAGGTTACTGGAAGTTTCCATTACCACATCATATTCTCCATGCGTTTCGATGGAAGTGGCGAATGTATGGTTCTTCCGTGCTTTTTCCCTTATCAGGAAAGCGGTTTCGTTTCTCAAGTTGAAATCAGGGTCATTGGCACCCAGACGAAGCATCTTCATCTCTGTTTGCGCAGTAGTAGCTATACTAATAGTATAGAAACGATCCTTATTAACAAAGGTGAAGCTTGATGTATTTCGGCTCTTGTTCTGTCCCCAGGCTTCCAGCCAAAGATGCTGATAGCCGTCTTTCGTGCCAAGAGTTTTCAGTTCGTTAGTTGCTTTGGCGTAAGGGAAGTTCAGGGAAACGAAGTGCCCGTTATACCAGATAGGGTAATCGTATTGGTGCTCTTTGTCCGCATTTGCTTGCAGCACATCCAAGATTAACGGGAATTGCAGGAAAGGGGTAGTCACGTAAGCCAGTGTACGTTTCATCTCTATTCCGGGATAGGCATTGGTGTCTTTCGCCACCATTACCTGAAAATGTCCGCCGTTGAAATCATGGTAAATAATATCTGAATGATAACGGGAAGAGACTTTTATATCTCCGGCAAAGTGGGATGTTTCGTCCACGACCAATGTATTGTGCGCAATAGTCTGTTTGGCAAACGATTGGTTTTCACGGGTATAATGACCTTTGTACTTGGCTTCGATATTCAAGAAGCGGGAAGCACCGTAGTCGGGCAGAATCTCGTTCCCATTGTCGTAATAAGCCATTGTCAGTTTATCAAAATGTCCATGGCTCAAGCCGTGTGAGGTAGCTTTCAGTGTCAAGGCGCTGTTCAGATTAGAATCTGTGGAGCGGATTACGGCTACACCGCCTTCATCCCCCTTGCGCCCGTCACGAAATACACTGCTACGATAGATAATCGGAGCAGCTTCTCCGCGGGCAATATCACGGGCTACTTTAAAACCGCCGCTAGTAGGGAGATAAGTATGCTGGTACTTATTTGCAACGGACAGCAGTGATTTGTCCGAAGGATTAACATTATACAATATGTCTACCGCATATACCAGTTCCTGTGCGGAAAGCCCTTTCAGCAAGGCATCATTAATATGGAAGAATTCGCCTTCATAAGAAAGTTGTATCAATGTGGAGAGGGCTTTTGAAAGAATGCTATCCCGGTAATTGAAGATTTTCAAGTCCGGCAGTTTATTCTCGATGCATTGGGCGAAGATGACGAAAGGCCAGATGGCATAACGTTGATAGTAGGCTCCTTCCGTGAAGTAACCGTCGGGAGAGAACAGGTAATCCATCTGGCGGATAAAGCCGCCCCGTTTGCCTGTTCCGTCAGAACCGTAAAGTGCCTTCTTTACGTAATCTTCACGATTCATCGCAAAGCCAATCATACCGACGGCGGCCGTAGCCCATGTAGCATGGTTGTGCATTTTATTGAATGTCTTGTTATTTGCATGGTTGTCTCCCATACCGTCCATGATGAAGTCCGCCATCGGAACGAAAAGATTCTTCTCGATAGTGGCACGCTGTTTGGATGAGAGTGTGTTATAGATACAGTCATAAGCAACCGCTGTATGCACCAGCCATACACTTTCATTCAGTGTCTGCCAAAACAGACGTCCCGGGACGGGGGAAAGTTGCAGGGGGTGGAACCCTAAAGTAGGGTATAGTTTTGCATAGGCTTCCAACATATCGCCCACGTAGGCGGCATATTTCTTATCCCCTGTCAACTGATAGGCAACTCCACAATGGAACATGGCATAGTAATTGGATTTATGCTGTTCGTGTACCACACCGCCACCGCCATCTACGGGAACCGGTACGGAAACAGGAGAGTTTACTGCTGCATCGGCTGCGGCCAACACTTCCGAAAGAGATTTGTCGAATGCGGGTACTGTCCCCTTTCCTGCCCTCATCTCGTTCACTTCTTCCTGTGTGAAAAGAAGGGACGGATGTTGGGCAAATGAAAAGAGGTATCCACCTAAAACCATGAATATGCAAATAATAAGTTTTCTCATCTTACATCATTTTCTATTTCAATAATAGTATCGTATGACAACTGTTCTACTTCTTTTTCAAGCCGATAGAGAGTTTTTCCAGTTCGCTACCCTCAACCGGAGTATAATCGTATGCTTCGGCATTGATATATGCGGGACGGAAATTGTACATCTTTCCCTGTATTGCCTGGGAAGTGGTAGTCATCATTCTACCGGAATTCCACAGATTACAGTTTGCAATGCGTACTTTCTCCCAGGTCGCCTCATCCAGGCGGATAGTTGCCCCGCCGCGTCCGCTATTATCAAAATTGCAGTTCTCTACTGTCAGTACTTGCGGGCCAATCAGGCGCATGACACTTCCACGTTCTTTGTTGCAACAGTCTACAAAGGTACAATGTCTGATAGTAATATAAGGGCCTGCCGTACTTTCATCGCTTCCGCCACGATAAATATTAATAGGTAAACCCAACAGACGGTAGAAGGAACAGTTTTCAATCAACATGTCGTCGGCATTATAGCGACCTATATCATCTTTCTCTGCCGCATAGTTGATAGCATCTCCTGATAAATCGCGGAAAAGACAGTTGCGGATGGTAACGCTTTCGGCAAAAGTAGCTTTTGTTCCTTTAATGGCAAAGAATCCGCCTTCTCCGAAGTTCTGGAATTCGCAGCCGTCTACTATCAGTGTATAAGGTTGTATCATATCAAAGGCAGTAGAAATTCCTGCTTTAGCCAAAGCCTTTCCGGGCTCTAATACGCCATCGAATGTTATATTCTCAATGACCATTTTGCCGCCATCGGCAATAGTTACCATATTATCCGGCTTATCTCCGTTGAAACGGACAAGCGGCTTGTTGGCTGCATCGGCTGCACGGATAGTCAACGGTTTGTCAATGAACATAGCACGTTGGATAGGATATGTGCCTTTCGCCAAAATAATGACGCCACCCGGTTCTGCCGAATGAATGACTTCGGACAAGTTCGTTCCCGGAGACACATTGTATTCCTTATGAACATTCGCTGCTGGGTGTGCCACTTGGTTCTTAAACCAGGAAGCGCCTTTATCCTTACGTATCGCAGCATCGTCGGGCAACTGGGGAGCTTTTACTTTTTCCGTAGTAAATCCCGGAGCCGAGTAGTTCTTTGCCAATTGCACTTTGTTATCTTTGAACTGGATACCCGCTACGTCGTCAACGGCTATATAAGGCTGGTCGAGTCCTTTATTGATGATGATATTATCCGTGAATGAGACTTTTTCCGGTGCAAGAGTACGTTCCATATCCTTGCCTGTACCAAATTCTATATTCGTGCAATCTACGAATGTGTTACGGTACATCTTGACATCAACAACTTGACAATATCTATTAGGTAACGAATTGGGTACGGCATCCATAACTCCCAAAGCTGAGAAGAAACGGGTACCTGCCAAGCCGACCAATACATTATCGTAAATCTGATGTCCGGCATTGACGACACGGATACCGCCGGTATTGCGACGTCCGTTACCGATAAACAAATTATCATTCACAGTATTACGGTCACCATGACGCAGTGCTACCACTCCTTCACATTCCAACAGCGTATTGTTGCGGATGATGTTATCACTGGATTTAATAGAAATTACTTCCACTTCACCGGAGCAACGTTCGAACAAGTTATTCTCAATCACCGTATTTGAAGAACTGTAAGCTTGCTGGGAAGTTCCTACACGCATTGTTTCGGCACCGTTCGAGCCATACACGGGTCTTTCTCCAAAGTAGTTATGGTCAATCCGGTGATGATTTTCCAGACAACGTTCGTCGTTGAGGATGACAATCAATGTCACCCCCAAGTTAAGTTTTCCTGTCAACGAACAATGGTCTACTCTGTTGTGACGACCATAAAGCAATATATAGCTGTAAGCCTGGTCCCGGCGAGACGGATTGAATTTGTCTATCACACAATTCGTCAGACGACAGTGATTAGCCAGTTCTTGTCCGTTACGGAATTCTATTACGGAACCTTTGGGAGCGTATCCGTCAGTGAAATGCAATCCGCTGACAGATAGCCACTCGCCCGCTATCCGCAAGGTGGAACCACCTTCTACCTTTACCTTTCCGGGGTTCAGGGCTTCTATGGTAATAGGAGATTTCTCCGTTCCTTTGCCTATCCATTTCAACTGCATGTCCTTGTATTGACCGTCCTTGATGTAAATCCGGTCACCCGGTTGTGCAGTCTTCAAGCAGGAAGCTACTTCGGGGAGCGTTACGTCGTATCTTTTTGCAAAAGAGACTGACGGTAGCCCGATAAGCAGGAGAGCTATAATTGCCTTATGTATATTTCGTATCATCATTAATTATTGAACTTTTGAGTAATCGTAATCTTGTTTCTGCCAGTACATATCAAAGGTAATAGAACTTGCGGAAGGGTCTTTTTCCGTACCTTCTTTCATCTTGAAATCAGCACTCTTGATATACATCAGCCCTATGCGCTTCACATCCCTAACCGGATTCTTATCAGCTGCTTTATTGTCATATCCTTTCACATTGTAATAGAATACCAGGAACACAGCATCAATTGTCACATTAGTTTTCTCCACACCTGCTTCAAATTTATCTTTTGCCCAAGCATCAGTAGTAGGTGCAGCACTCACTGACGGCTTAATGCCGGCGCATGTTTTCTTTTCCACATCAAGCGGGAAAGTTATTTCATCAATCTTTTTGATATTGCCAGCTTTCACATTATTGACCAGCTCCGCACAATCCGGGTTAGTCTCCGGATCCAAATATGCAAATGATAATGCAGGGGTGCCATAATAGCTGCTCCCCCCCGTAATGGAAGCCTTACCGGAAGTTTTAAAATTCTTCAACTGCCCGTTAGAGTTCGCCGGACTATTGATAGCTAAATTGAATTTAGAAGATGAGCCGGAAATGAAAAAATAAGGATTTACAGAATTATAGTCTGTTTCGGACACAACCGGAATATTCGCTGTCTTACAAGTATTCTTTCCTGCAGCAGCAATAATATCCACTTCCTGGCTCCATACATCATTAGAATAAACCCGTCCTGTTTCCGGTGAGAAGAATGCAGAAGTCTCTCCAGCCTGTGCATGAATAGTCCTGTTCTCCCAATAATATACAAAAGCCACCCTTACAATAAATTCATCCGTTAATGTCGGTGTCTCACGACCGTCAAAATAAGAAATCTTTAACGGTACCATATTATCACCGTTCTTAAAGCTATCAGATGTAGGTACAACAAACTTTAATTCAGTTTCAGTCTGCAACGTAATAGTACACTCAATATCACCTAACAGCACTTTATCAATCTTATTTAGATATGCTCCCTCCAGCACTACCATATCTCCCACGTTGGCTGGTTCAAATACAGTAGTTGTAACCTCAGGCTGATAACGTTTCACCGTTAACTTGGGTGCGGACGAACTTGACGTCTCCACTTCTTTTGTTCCATCAAAATATTTAAATGTTACAATAGCCTTGTCACTTTCCACATAAGGAACCTTTACTACTATCTCATTCTCACTTTGTGAGATGATCTCTGCCTCATTTCCTTCTGTCCCGCCTTCGGCAGTGAAAAGAACAGCACTCACCACATTCATGGAACTACCGGAGAGCAACAAATTATTGCCCATTTCAACTTCCGAGGGCATTCCGGCCTGTGAAACGACAGGAGCCGGATATTCAAGGGTAAAATCTCCTTCGGACACACCCTCACCTATCGAATTTACCAATACAATTTTACCACTGCGTGCCTGATTTGTCACTTTCAAAGACAAACGCCGGTTGGACACTTTCTGTAGGATAACGGCTTTTCCACCACCGATAGTAGCACTTACCACATCATCCAAATATTCTCCGGTAACAACAATCTCACTACCTATGCTTCCACTCTCGGGCGAGAAAGAAAGGATTTCCGGTGAACTAACCGCCACATCCTTCATCGACGTAGAATCACAACCACACAAAAAGAATAAACAAACAAACAATGATGCCAGACTCCATTCTCTATATTGTTTCATATTCGTAAGCATTTAAAAGATTAATAACCCGTATTCTGTGCTATCTCTGGATTAATGTCAATCACACTCACCGGAATAGGCAGAAATGTTTGCCAATCTTCTATATCATTCACCGTATAAGAATATTCCGTATAAAGAAGCTCGCTGTTCAAGTAGTTGTTTACTGTCTGAGTAGCGATCCCCCAACGAAGAAGATCAAACCAACGCTGGTTCTCAAAAGCCAGTTCAAGCCTGCGCTCATTACGTACAGCCTTTCTAAAATCATAAAGACTTGGCAGGTCGGTCAGTGTATATGTAGAAACACCGGCACGTTCACAAACCATATTCAAATACTTCAGATTGTCTGCAGAAGGCCCCGAGATTTCATTTGTCAATTCAGCATAAAGCAAAGCAATATCAGCCACACGAATCACAGGCCAGTCACTCTCGCCATCATACTGTGTAGTTACAGGATTTACATACTTCTTACAGTAACGGCAATTACCTTCCGTCACCCACGTCTGAGTAGTTGTATTGAAATATTTCTGGGCGATATTCACATCCAGACGTTTATCAGCCCCCGCACCTCTTTGCTCGTAAGCTGCAATAATATTGTCAGTAGGAGTATTATAACCGGAAGAAGTACCGATAATCACATTTGCACCATTATTGACCGGAGCAAACATATTGCCGAACGGCGAACCGATACCGGCATTTCCCGAAAGGTAACGAACCGCAAAGATTATCTCCTTATTCATCTCATTGCCAATATCAAAAACCTTATCATAAGCCACAAGATCACTACCCGATTGCGGATTTCCCACAGATTCACTTTCGAGTACTTCCTTACACAGTCGGGCGGCACGGGCATATTTCTCGTCACCCGCCTGGTAGTGCGTAGCATATACTTTGGCAAGCAACGCTTTTGCCGAATTCAGGTCAGCACGTCCCAAGTCACCGTCCGCCATCTTGCCGGGCAACAGTTCATTATTGACAATATTCTCCAAGTCTCCCTCAATAAGCGCATATACTTCATCCACCGTAGAGCGTTGCATATCACGGGCCACTTCAGAAGGAACCTTGGAAGTAACAATAAATACCGGCCCCCATAAACGGACCAGATTGAAATACTCCAATGAACGAAGAAAAAGTACTTCTCCCTCATATTGGTTCCGCAATGTCTCGTCCGTCACTACATCAAGGTAAGAAATAACATTGTTTACCCGTGCAATTGTGGCATAACAGGCATTCCAATACGTTTTCACCCATTCGTTTTCCGGTACGATAGTACCCTGGTCGAGCTGTTCCACCAGTCGTGTAGTATTCGAAGAAGAACCTGCAGCATACATACGTCCGTTATCCGAGCGCAATTCTGTCATGGCCCACTCGTAATACATCACATCATGCAGGGAATTATAACAACCCAGCACCAGATTATTTACCGACGAAGCATCCTTCACATACTTATCCGCCGCCACTTCCGAATAAGGATATTGATCCAAATCACAAGCGGAAAATACCATGACGATTAACAATAATCCTATATAATTTATTTTTTTCATCGTTTTCCTCCATTAAAAATTAATATCAAAACCGGCAGAAATGGTAGAAGTCAACGGGAACCCACCACGCTGATACCCCGAAATCATTGCACTGGAATAATTACCGGATGTCATACGCGACTCCGGATTAATGCCTTTGTAGCCACTTCCCCAAATATAGAGCAAGTTACTGCCCGACACATAAAAACGTACACCTGATAACTTAATCTTACGGGCAGCAGTTGCCGGCAAGGTATATCCCACTGTAAAGTTACGCAGACAAGCATAAGAAGCATTTTGCAAAGGATAATCAGTAAGCATGAGGTCATGTCCCGTTTTCACATTCTGATAAGGCGTTTTTCCGTCACCCGGATGTTCTGCGCTTACCCAACGGTTCTTTGTGTACTTCTTGTTCCACTTCTTTGTTTCATTATAATATACATCACCATTAAGCACTGTGATGCCCTGTACACCCTGAATAAGGAATGAGATGTCGAAATCTTTAATTTGGAAAGTATTGGTGATGCCCCATGTGAAATCCGGGTAAGGAGTGCCCAACGCAACCCGGTCTTCAGGAGTCAAAGAGCCGTCATTATTGGTATCGACAATGCGTATTCCCCCCGGTGCATCGTCTGAAAAATGAGGATTAGCTGCAATCTCTTCCGCACTATTCCATACACCACACGTCTTGTATCCATAGAATTGAATCAACGGCTCACCCACTTTAGCAAGATAACCCTCATTTCTTTCACCTAAAGAAATCATTTGTTGTTCACCGCCTAACTCCAATAATTTATTACGCGAAAGTGAGAAATTTATATTAGTATCCCATGAAAACTTACGGCTTTTCATATTATGCGTATCAAGCTGGATTTCCAAACCTGAGTTACGGACTTTTCCTATATTATTCCAATAGTGTGTGTAACCGGTAAACGATTGCGTCGGTTGTTCGAACAATAACGCACGTGTCACTGAATAGTAAGCATCTATCGCCAGATTGATACAGTTGTTGAAAAGTCCCAAATCCAGACCATAGTTAAACTCATCAGTCTGCTCCCATGTAATATTAGAATTAGCCAGCGAAGAAGAGATATTCGCAGAACCATTAACCAATGAACCCGTACCTTTGCCGGTCACGTAATTCGCACTGTTCAATACCTCGAGGGCTGCATTATAACTGATACGGTTATTTCCTGTCACACCATACGATGCACGAAGTTTCAAGTTAGAAATAGCCTTGATACCCTTCATGAATTTCTCTTCACTCACGCGCCAACCCAGTGATACGGAAGGGAACCAGGCATTACGGTTTCCTTTGGAAAAGAGCGATGAACGGTCCAGACGTAGAGAGGTAGACAACAAATAGCGCCCCAGATAACTATAATTGACACGTCCCAGATAAGATTCCAATACAACATCCGGATATCTGAAAGTTCCCGTACCCGCTGTATTTCCATTACCCTCACTAGCCAACTCGTAAACAGTGGCAGCATTCAAAGTATGGATGTCATCCGTAGCAAATCCCGTCGCAGCCATAGCCACCCGCTGATTCCGTGTCTTTTCTACAGTATATCCCAATAAAGCGTCAAGACTATGGTCTTTATTCTTTCCAAAGTCCAAATGGTAACTCAAGGTATTCTCACTCAACAAATCAATATAAAGTGCACTGGAATAAGTAGCACGGCTTGCTTCCTTGTCTTTCGTAGCGTCCTTATTTGCATAATAATAAGAAGGGGCAAAACGAACATTCAAGCCGTTGGATGTCTTAAACTGTAATCCTTTACAAAGATCAAGCGTGAGATACATGCTGGCCAATCCTTGCATAGTCTCGCTCCAACGGAAAGTATTAGTCATTACGCTCGCCGGATTATTATTGGCAGAGCTAAATGGAGACGATTTTTCCAATACCCGGTTACCGTCGGCATCCAACAACGGATTTCCATCGGCATCCACGGCAGTCGGTGTCATAATATTGTTAAAATGGCTACCTCTTGCAAATCCGGTATATCCGGTCAGGTCTGTGCTATATGCATTGTGATAAACCGGTAAAAAAGAGGGAGTACGATAGAAATCAATAAAGTTATTTTTCGGACGTTCCGTCTTGCTATATGTACCGGATATATTAACACCCACCGTAGCTATCTTTGAGAGTTTGGTATCCACTTTAGTACGGAAATTCAGTTTGTCCAGTGAATTGTTGAGCATCACCCCCTGGTCTTTAGTATAGGCCGCTGAAATAAAATATTTCGTCTCTTTGCGTCCGCCCGAAACACTCATCTGCACATTCGTGATACCTGCCATATCACGCAAGCCCTCTTTCTGCCAGTCGGTAGTCCCCATCTGGCTTTCCAAATAAGCAGCCCCGCGAGCAGCACTCGGTACTTTCGGACCACCTAAGGCAGCTTCTTCTTCCAATAAGCCCAACCATTCGGAAGAAGTCATCATATCATGCAACTGATAAGCGTATTTAAATCCCTGATAGAACTTAAAAGAATATTTCGGTTTGTCCGGCGTACCGCTCTTTGTCGTCACCATAATCACTCCATTGGCAGCACGTGAACCATAAATAGCAGCCGAAGCCGCATCTTTCAAAATTTCAATAGACTTCACATCCGCAGCATTGATAGACGACAAACCACCGGATACGGGAAATCCATCTATGATAACCAACGGTTCACTATCTGCGGAAATGGAACCCGTACCGCGTACCCGGATAGAAGGAGTCACACCCACTTCTGATGTCTCATTAGAAACCGTCAATCCAGTCATAGCACCTTGCAAGGCAGTAGTGACATCACTCACCGGAGCATTAATCAGCTTCTCACCTTCCAACTTTGAAATCGAACCTGTCAAATGAGATTTCGCCTGTGTACCGTAACCGATTACCACAACATCATCCAACATCTTCGAATCTTCTTCCAACGTCACATTCACAACTGTACGTTTGCCAACCGCTTCCGCCTTATCAACGTAACCGATATACGAATAAACCAAAATTGTCTTGGAATTAGGAACCTTAATGGAGTATTTACCTTCAGCGTCCGTCACAGTACCGGTAGGAACGGCAGCGTCTTTCACTGTCACCGAAGCTCCAATTAACGGACCCTGTTCATCTATCACCTTACCAGTAACTACATGCTGGGAGTAAACGTTCAATGTCCCTACCAACAACAGGAACATCATCACGACTTTTTTAAAAATACAGGAGTTGTTCATAGATTAGTGTTTTAATTTCTGTGACAAACGTAACGATTAAAATTGGTAAACCAAAATTTTGGTCTACCAATTAATATTTATTAATAATTAGATATAAGCCGCTTATAAATAACACGTTACGCGTACCTCTATATAAAAGGACAGGAGAATATTTTTACTAGAAAGCTTTACTTTGAAAGATAATATTTGTACTTTTACAGCCGAAACGGAAAAGGTCATCTTTTTAAAATATTTATATCTTATGAAAGACGAAATCAATTCGCAACCAGTTAAGCATGTAATAGAACACATAAAAAAACAAATATCAGAACGTCAGATTTTACCGGGAGAGCGTCTCCCTTCTGAGCGTAAATTATCCGAACTTTTGAAAGTCAGTCGGTCACATGTTCGCGAGGCATTGCAGAAACTGGAATTATACGGTATTGTAAAAACATATCCTCAGAGTGGAACAGTGGTATCCGAATTCTCCAAAGACCAGTTGGATACTATGATTACCGATGCATTGAAAATCAGCAGATATGATTTCTCAAGCTTGGTTTATGTACGTGTACTTCTGGAAATAGAGGTCTGCAAATTATGCGCAGTAAACCGCACAGAAGAGGATTTGAAGAATATCGAAAACACGCTTGTCGAACTGGAAGAAAAGTTTGATACAGACCTTCGTGTCGAAAAAGATTTTGCCTTTCACCAGGCCATTGCGCAAGGCGGACATAATCCGGTTATCAGTTCACTCCTGCTTATTATTACTCCCGATATTTTAAAATATTATCAAAAATACAAAGTTTGTGCTGTTCCTCAAAAAACGGTTCATGCAGAACATAGGGAAATGTTACAGAAGATAAAAGATAGGGACAAAGAAGGAATGAAAGAACTGGTGCTCCGCCACTTGGCCAATCTGATTGATTTTGCTAAAATGTCCGCGAAAGGCGATATCCCGGAATTCGAATACGGACATATCTAAGATACGTAAAAGAATAGATTTAATTAGCTGTATGCGAGAAACTATCCAGTCTCTTGTATACAGCTAATCCTATTTAATAAGCAATGTTCTATTTTTAATATTATACAAGGAAATGGCCAATTAGAAAATAACGAACCGGAAAATAAACTGCATAAATAAACGCATGAGCATACAAAAGGATGCCTAATATTGCATAAAAGCAAACAGGATATGCATCTTTCTCTATTCAGAAACCGCTCATTGCTTTAAAACCAACGAAGTGTTCCTCGGTGTGCATCGACTTGTTCCTCACCGAGGAAGCTATCGTTCCCCGGTGAAGAAGATAAAAATGGACTATTAAGAAACATTTTTATCTCTAGTTTACCATAATATATCGGAAAGGAAAAAATAATAAAATGATTAGTTATTCGGGCATCTGCTCTCCAAATAACAAAAATAATCAAAAATCTATCGCAGCTTGATTGGCATATTTTCGAAACAGCCGAAATAGAGAATCGCGTAATTACAAATGCAGGACATTTTCCTGCTTTTCTTTACCAAACTGCAATTCACGTCCTTCTTCCAATGATTAAATATTCCTTTTTTAAGAATCATCGTTTTTTAAGAGGCTACTGATTCCTTCAGAAGGCTCTTTCAACTTTTATCCTTCAATAGCTCTTTTGTCTTATCCGCCAAAAACAGGGGGATATTAATCAAATTACCATCTTGTTTCAAATTCAGCATTGAATAGCGAATCAGGTAAGCGGGTTGGAAAAGCTTCTCATAATGAATCACACTTTTGATATCAGAAATGTGATAACTTACACATTTCTGATATGAGTTTCGTGCGAATCTACACATTATCCATATAAAACGAAAGAAAAACTCTGAATATTAGCTTGCCAACAGCTCCCTGTTTATTTAAAAGTAATCATCAACTGTTCATCAACACCTTTATCAGGTATTCTCACACTACAGACACCTGTTTCCTTATCCCAACTCCACGCTACAGTTTCAGTGTTATTCTCCAGATTTTCTTCCAAACGTTCCGGTTTAGTTTGCTTTATCTTCTTTCCTTTGACAGTTATCTCTTTCGGAGCTTTCGCAGAATAAATACGGAACAACAGATTTCTCGGACCGGGAACAGTGTATCCTTTTCCTTCACGGGCAGAGACGGTCAGTTCATATCCATTTGCCAGAGTGCTGCAAATAATCGGTGTTTTGACAAATTCATCACGCTGATATCCTAAGTCTTCTCCTTCATCTTCGTAAAGAGTAAAGGCTGCTTGTGCACCTTCCTGGGCGGGAAAGATTTCAAAAGTAAGTGGATATACCGGTTTCTCATGGGTGTAGTTCATCACCGGCATGGTAGGGATGATGGAACCTTGCTTCACAAACATGGGAACAGAGGACAAGGGAGCATCAACGGTAGTCCATTGCTCTCCGGTGTAGACCGTCTGCTTGTTGTTGTAGTCTATCCATGTGCCTTCGGGAAGATACACGTTCTTTGTGCGAGCACCTTTCTTCACCACAGGAGCTACCAACAATTCACGACCGAACAGGAATTGGGCATCCGTGGAGAAAGTTTCCATATCCATTGGATATTCCAGAAACAGAGGCCGCATGATAGGCAATCCTGTATCATACGCTTCGCGGGCGTAAGTATAGATATACGGTAACAAACGATATTTCAGTTCGATAGCCGCTTTCGCGTTCTTTTCCGCTTCCGGCCCGAAAAGCCACGGTTCCACCGGGTTATCTCCCTCATGGTGGATACGGCTCAAAGGATTAAATGCTCCGAATTGAATCCAACGGGTATAGAGTTCGGCCATAGCCGGATAATCCTCAATATCCCCACAGTAACCGGTAATATCACAGGAAGAAAATGGGATTAATCCCAAACCTGCGGAAAGCATTACAGGAATCTGATTGGCTAATTGTCCCCAACCTTGCAATACGTCGTCTCCGTTTCCGCTATCACCCGTCCAGCCGAACGTATAACGTTGCAATCCGGCATAAGCAGCACGAGTCATTTGAAAAACACGACGGTCCGGATTCCTCTTTTCAAATTGCTCCTTCACCACTTTGTCCCAGGTCAGGCCATAGACGTTATGGATTTCATCGTGCATACCCAAATGGTGCTTCATCACCAGGCGTTCCGTCTGCTCTTCGTTACTCCAGGCAGGTTCGCCCATATCTGTCCAGAAGCCGGAGATACCATCATCAATAGGTTTCTGCTGATAAGCCCCCCACCAGTCGGCTACGGCAGGCAGGGTGAAGTCCACCACTCCGCAGTTCCCACCCCACGGCCAGGGCATATCGTAGCTTTTGCCGTTCGTATTGTCCTTTACAAAATAGCCTAAGCGGTCAGCTTCTTCCCATTGTTTTTTATTGGCTTGTGCAATTACCGGGTCTTGAGATACGACTACCTTAAAACCCATCTCCTTCAAATCCGAAAGCATCTTTTTGGGGTTTTCATAGTTTCCTTTGCGCCATTCGAAATCCTGCAAGTATTCTGTCCAGCCGATATCCTGATAGATAATATCACAAGGGATTCCCCGTTTCCGGTAGCCTTCGGCTATTTCACGGCTTAACTTTTCACTTGTCAACAGACCGCGGCATTGGGCAAAACCCAACGCCCATTTCGGCGGCATGATAGGTTTTCCGGTCAGTCCGACATATTGGCTGATGATTTCTTTATAGTCTTTACCGAAGATAAAGTAATATACCATTTCCCCGTTCGGCGCTTCAAAACTGTAATAATCACGGCTTTCCGTTCCGAATTTGAATTCTGTCTTATAGGTGTTATCAAGAAAAATACCATACCGATAATTGCTCATAAAGAAAGGAATACTCTTGTAAAGAGGATCTTCTACCACACTATAACAAGGTTTGTCACTATTCCACATCTTATAAGACTCGCCACGACGATCCATCTTTCCCGCTTTCTCACCAAGTCCGAAGAAGTGCTCGTCACGACGAAGCACTTTATATTCCACCTTCTTCGTTCCTTCACTGACATGGCCTTTATCGGCATAATCGCTAAACAAGAGTTTCTGATATTTATCGAATATCTGAAGACTCATCGGAGATTTATTCACCCGGATACGCAACTTCGGAGTAAATATCTCATAACAGGCCGTTTGTTCATCCACATGAATAGTTCCTACCTCTTCCAGCTCTTCATTAATCACTGCAAACGAAGCATTTCTTCGCTGCAATTGCCCGTCGGGTGAGAACCAGATTTTCACGACGGAAGAGCTACAAAGTTGCAATTGCAACGCGGCACTGTCCGTCAGGTGAAAAGTCACCTGACGTCCCTGCTGTGTAAAAGAGGAGCATGTACGTGTCGTTTTTTCCGCCCAAACCCATGTTGGAAACACCAAGCACAACACCCACACCCATAATCTATATCTAATCATCATACCTATCATTTTAAGTCATTCTGCTACAGCCGCTTTATTGGACTATACTCATTTTATTCAGCTGCAATCTCTTTTATTCAGCCACAATCATTGTCCAATATTTCAAGGAAGGCAATGTAAAAGAGACAATTCCGTTCTCCTGTGTAAAGGCCAATTCCTGCAAGGCTCCTCCGTGTGCATCCGGCGACGCTACCCATAACTTATTCACCTTTGCCGACAGATTCATTTGCAAAGCCGCTTTTGTAATCAAAGCCGGTTCCGGCATCGTACCGTCCACATCTCTCCAACTAAGGCTGTTCGCTTGCGAGAAATTAAGAAGATGTATCACTTGCTTGCCACCTACCTGCTTGGCATAAGTAGTAACTGATCCCTGTTGAGGAGGCCAACTATTCAATCTCATTTCGCCATTGGTACAATTCATGGAAACACTATTCTCCGTACCACCGTCACGAAGCAGATTTTGATAAGAAGTCAGGAAATCATAATAACGAACCATCGCTGTTTTCAATTCTTCGCTCATTGTCAGGTTCTCATTCGGAAAGTACTCTTTGCACAACATGTGATCGCCTCCCAACTCAAGGTGCGAACCACCCAAAGCAAACATGACAGCATCCGTCAGCAGAATACCCGGCGTATTAAATTCTCCCCGGTTATCCGCTTTATTATAATTCATATAAGCTGCAAAAACCGTATTCAACTGATAATTGCCATAGACTCCATTTTCATAAAGAATGGCTTTCAGATTGGTAAAATCAGCCTCATCCGCCCACACCTCATTATAGAAGAAATCAACTTTACCAGTCTCCCCAATCTGACGGGCACCGTAACGGCTGACCGCATTCATCACCAAACTCTTGTCCGGATGAGCCTGCTTCGTCGCTTCAATAAAAGAAGCATATCCCTCACGCAGATTGACCGGAATACCGTTGTAATTGTAAAGCGTGCTGCGTCGTCCCAACTGGTCTATCTGATAGCCGTCGAAGGCAAAGTTCGCATATACATCATCATTCCTTTCGTTCAAATATTTCTGCCATTCCTTATTAGAAGGATCTACCAGATAGATATTACTTTTCCATCCGCCCGGCAGATCATGACTGTCTTTAGTAGTGTGAGAAGCATCCTTAAACAAATACCATTCCTCCTTCACCCCGTCCGTAGCAGCATCCTTCAACGCTCCGAAACAAAGATTGTAAAACATAGACTTCATGCCGAAACGATGCTGCGCTTCAATGTAATTCTTCACAGAACTTGTATAAACCTCCCGGTTAGCGATGTCCATATATACTTCGTCCAACTGCGTGCGTGTACCGCCCAACGGCCAGTGATGTTTATTATGCCAGTCCTGAAACTGTACCCAATTGATGTGATGACGATTCAGATACGCCATCTCTTCCTGTGTCTTTTCAGCCGTCTTCTCCCGACTGAAATCAGCAACAAAACCATAACGCGGAAAACGTGCCGGATCACTGGATACATCTACCGCAATCGTACCGACAATCACATCCGTACCATTCTCCTGACGGTACAGTTCCGCCATATATCCTTTGAAATCAGTAGTAGGCGGTTGCCATGTCCAACTGGTACCATTTACCACCGACTCTTCTCCGACAACCTCCCCTAAAAGACGATAACGAACTTTAGTTCCGGCAGGCAACGCATCTTCTGCTGTAAATACCACTTTCTCCCCCGGTTTATAGAAAGCCTTATCCGTAGACAGGTCCACACTTAAATCCGATGTTACCGGAGTCACTTCGGTGACACTGCCCGAAGCTCCTCCATTCTCCTGGTTCGACCCATGATCGTCACTGCAAGCCATACACAGGAAAGCAGCCACCAAATATATTATTTTCTTCATCTTGAATTCTTGTTTTATTGTTTCACAATCGAAATCGTCTCTTTCAACTGGTCAATCGTAATCCGATAAGAACCGGCTTCCTGAATATTCCACTTGTTATCCAAACTACCCAAATCTGCATCCGGATACATACTGCTCAACTCCGCATCCGACTTGGTAACGAACAATGCCGTCTCTACTTCCCCCGTCGGAGCCTTGTTGCTCTTATCCGCCATAAACCAATCCCCGTTCCAGTCTGACTGTTTATCGCAGGATATCTTCATCTCACCTGTTTTCAGTGTGCCGCTCCAGGTAAAGATGTAAGGACTGTCGGCACTCTTCGTCATCGGAGTAGCATTGCCTAAATCCCATCCGTTTGGAGTTGCCTCACCCACCAGATACAGCCCTTCGTAAGGAGTGAACGGACGCATCAGCATCTTTTCTTTTCCTTTGCCTGTATAGAACCATACTTTATAAGGTTTGCCACATTCGGCTTCCTTCATCTGCCATTTATTATCGTCACCTCCAAGCACTACGGATGTCGAAGTGTACGGAGCATTAGCCATGGTAGGATGGAAGAAAGCATCCGCCTGACCGAAGTCTGCCACGGAAGCGAATTTAAATTCTCCGTCTGCCTTCCAGGGAATCACGGCTCCATAATGGAACAGATCCATTTGGGCAGCATCTTTAGACAGTGCTTCAAATCCCCAGCCACCGTTGCCAGTAAACGAACCGACAATGAAAAATTCCTCATATCTCCAGCCAATATCTTCTGTTTCGGTAAGTGTTAACGTCAAGTCGAGCAGGTTTGCTTTTACGATATAAGTTGCTTCTTTATCGATTGTAAACGGCTCGTCCGGTTGGTCACCCGATGTACGATAAATTAGTTTGAGTTCTTCTCCGGCAGTAGCGTCACGGTTGTACGACGGCAGGAATTCTCCTAAGGTCGTTATAAACTTGAGCGATCCGACGTTCAGTTTTCCTGTCCATGTAAACTGTCCATTATCCGTACGCTCCATTGCCGTTGCGTCATCGGCGCTCCATCCATTCGGGGCAGCATCGCCAATCAGGTAAAGCGTGGTAGTAACCGGCTGGTAGGTAGTCACTGTAAAGGCAGTCGTCGCAATCTGCTTCTGATCTTCCATTCCGGCAACGACGGCTGTGATACGTGCTTCCAACTCCGCTTTCACGGCATAACCGATACCGAACTGCGTATTTAGGAATTGGTTGAATTCTTCCACTTTCTTAGTCCATTGATACGTTCCCGTACCCAAATCTACCGAATAAGGATTCGCAAAGTCCGTTCCGGCTTTCGCCAGTTCCAGCGTATAAGAGATACGGTTACCGCTTCCATAATTCGTTCCGGTAGTCCATGAAAGCGCCAGCGCCTCCTGACTATGGTTCTTTTCGTTCAACACCAACTCCTGCTGATTCACCGAAAGGGTGAGGGTATCATGTCCTTTATCTGTCTCCATATAATCCTCGGCACAAGCAACCATCGTTCCACCGATGAAAAGAGAGCATAACAACTGATATATATATTTCTTCATCATATTATTTGTCTAAATGAATGATTATAAAACGGATTAATAACCGGGATTTTGAGTCATCAAGTGATTGGAGTCCATCTCCGTCTGCGGAATAGGCAACAGGAGACGTTCTTTGGTCACATTATTCTTACCGATGGATTTCAGGAATGTCAATGCATAATTTCCATTATCCACACGGATCATATCAAACCAGCGATGTCCCTCAAAAGCAAGTTCCATCCGACGTTCGTGAATAATCTTTTCTCTCATTTCGGTCTGCGTCAGAGTGGTCGGCAACCCTGTCAGTCCGGCACGCTTACGAACGATATTCAATGGTTCGGCAGCCTGATCCGGATGTCCCTGCTCATTCAAGGCTTCCGCTTTCTTCAGTAAGACATCCGCATAACGGTATACTACAAAATTGTTGGGGTTGGTATTATACTCCGGAGAGACAGTTTTCGACACAAGGAACTTACGTACGTTATAACCCGTATTCGACCAGGAACGTTTGTATTCCATACCGTCAAAAGCAGGACAGCCCTGATACAACACAGTGATGTCTTTCCGTAAATCACCGTCCTCGTATTGCTTGACAAACTCTTCCGTAGGCAGATTCCATCCATAAGCACCGGCTACCATACCCGAATTACGAGGCCCCATGAAGGTAGACAGCCAGGATGCTTGATTATCGCCGCCCCAGAAGTCATATTCCGTACTACCGGAGTATTGCACTTCGAAGAGAGATTCCGCACCATTATTGATCGTCGCATTAAAGTTATCAGCATAATTGCATTGAGTCAGATCATATCCCATTGCAGCAATGTTATTGCACAAGGTCACTACTTCATTATAATAGTCGCGATGGTTGGGAGCCAGTGTCAGGTAAATATCCGCCAGCATCGCCATTGCAGCCTCTTTGCAGGCACGTCCCCTGTCAGCATCTCCATAACTGCTTTTCGGAGGAAGCATATTCACTGCATTTTTGCAGTCGGAAAGAATTTGAGCATATACCTCATCTACCGTATTACGGGCAATATCCGCAGATTCTCCCGGTTCAAACGGCTCCAAGCGCAAAGGCACCCCTCCGTACAAACGAACCAGAATATAATAATAATGTGCACGCAGGAAATAAGCTTCACCCATGCAACGGGTCTTTATCTCATTGGAGACAGATGCTGAAGGCAAATTGGAAAGCACGATGTTGCAACGTCCGATCCCTACCCACGGAGAACGCCATACATACAAGGCAAAGCCGTTATCGCTTTGGGCAATGAAATTGGAAGCCTGAACAGTTTCCAAACCGTCAGTACCTCCTCCGGCTCCTACTTCACTGTTGCCTGCGATGATGTCGAGGCTCCAAATACGTTGGTTGTACATATTCGACGATTGCAAGGTCTTATAGCAGGCAGTAGTCAGTGCCACAGCAATCTTGTTCGTCACTTCCGACTCGGGATCGACGCCATATTTAGGATATTTATCCAAGAAATCGTTGCACGATGTCAATGCCAGCACGGCAGACATAAATACCAAAGTTATTATCTTTTTCATATTCTTTCTCCTGATTTAAAAGTTAAAGTTCAAGCCCATACTGAAGGTACGTGAAATCGGGTAACGGCTGCTGTCGATGCCATTAATATCCACTTCCGGGTCGAAACCGGAATATCCGGTGATAGTTGCCACATTCTCGCAAGAGAAAGAGATGCGGGCATTTTCCAGTTGAATCTTTTGCATCCACTTTTTAGGCAGTGTATACGAAAGCGTGATATTCTTCAGACGGAGATAGGAACCGTTTTCCACAAACCTGTCGGATACACGGCAGTTCTGGTTCGGGTCCCCCCAAATGGCACGGGGCATAGAGTTGCTGGTTCCTTCACCCGTCCAGCGGTTCAATACGGCTGTGGTCTGGTTGTAAGCGGCTGCCATTCCTTCGTTGTCAACATTGTTGGCGTTATAAATCTTGTTTCCCGATACGCCTTGCAGGAAAACGGAGAGTTCCCATCCCTTATAAGAGAAATTATTGCTTAAAGAGAAGAACCAGTTCGGATTCGGGTTACCGATAACGGTACGGTCTTCATCGTTGATGACTCCATCGTTATTCAAATCCCTGAAACGGATATCCCCCGGAGCTGCTCCCGGTTGGGTGGCGTGGCGGTTTACTTCCTCCCAGTTTTGGAAAAGTCCGTCGGTCACGTATCCGTAGAATACATTGATCGGATAACCGGCTCTAAGCATAGTCACGTATGAGTTACCCATCTGATTGATAAACATCGGAGTTTCGCTGTTCAGGTCCAGAATTTCATTCTTGTTATAGGTAGCCGTTAAAGCAGATTCCCAAGAGAAAAGACCTTTCAGGTTGATGGTGCGCAGGGTCATTTCCACTCCTTTGTTACGCATTTTGCCGGCATTGGTAAAGGTTTCAGTAGTATCTTCAAAACCGGAGGTGATAGGGATGGAAGCTTTCACCAACATGTCTGCCGTCTTTTTGATGTAGGCATCCAGCGAAAGGTTGACACGTGAATTGAACAGGCTCATATCCACACCGAAGTTGGTTTGGCGTACCTCTTCCCAATGAATATTCGGATTGGAAAGGGTGGTAGATACCAAAGCGGTGGAGTTGTTGTTGCCGAAAGGATAAACTCCCGTATTATAGGAAGCCACAAAGCCGTAGTTACCGATTTCCTGATTACCGGTCACACCGTATCCGATACGCAATTTGAGGTCATTCACCGGAGAATTGTCTTTCGGAAACCATTCTTCCTGCGAAATACGCCATGCCAGAGAAACGGAAGGGAATGTTCCCCAACGGTTGTTCTTACCGAAGCGGGAGGAACCGTCACGGCGCACAGTGGCTGTAAGCAGGTATTTATCTTCGTAAGAATAGTTGAGACGTGCCATCAGAGAAAGCAGTGCCCAGTCGCTCTGGCTGCCACCGATACTGTACATCTTCTCGCCGTTGTCCATTTCATGGATATTATCAAACATGAAGATATTCTTTTGAGCATTCAGGTAATCATAGTTGTTCCACTGGGCGGAAGAACCTGCCATCACACCTACACGATGTTTTTGGGCGAAAGTATGGTCGAATACAAAATAATTATCCCACAGGTAGGTAAATGATTTGTTGTCACTCTTATAGCGGGAAGATTCTTCTACCGGATTCGGTTTCCAGTCGTAAGCCGGAGTAAAGTTGTCGACAAACCAGAATTTGGCATCATAACCAAAGGTACTTTTCAACTTCAACCATTTGGTAAAGGCAATCTCTCCGGTGATGTTTGCCAGAAAGTTATATCCTTTCGTCTCGTTCGTCATCATATACAGCGTACCGATCGGGTTGCGGATACTTCCATACCATTGCGCTTCCTGTCCGGGACCGCTCCAGCTACCGTCTTCATTCTTCACCGGCTGGGTGGGGAGTGCTTTCATCGCATCTCCGATGCTATAGCTTCCTCCTTCTTTCACGTCCGTACTGAATGTCAGGTTAGTAGTGAACTTCAACCATTTATTGACCTGAGCATCACTATTTGCCTGAAAGTTGAAACGACGGTAATTAACGCTTTCTACGATACCGGACTGATCGAGGAAACCGCCGGATACATAGTAATGTGCCTTTTCCGTACCACCGGAATAGCTAACCGAATAGCTTTGTTTCACTCCCGTACGTAACATCTCATCCAGCCAGTTCGTTCCTGTTCCCAATAAAGAAGGGTCTGCCCAATAAGGGTTTGTATTATCATCATTATTAGACAGCATATCATTGCTCAAGGCGGCATATTGCGCAGCATTCAGCATATCGGGCACTTTAGTAGCGTTCTGAATAGCCCAGTTTGCGTTTACCGTTACTTTTCCGGCACCTTCGGCACCACGTTTGCTGGTAATCATCACCACACCGTTGGCACCACGCGAACCATAGATAGCTGTTGCCGAAGCATCTTTCAATACGTCTACCCGTTCCACATCAGCCATATTCAAGGAAGACAATCCCAAGTCGGTAGGAATTCCGTCAATGACAATCAGCGGGTTACTGTTATTGATCGTACCCAAACCGCGGATTTTAATGGTGACATTATCACCCGGCTTACCGGCATCGATAATCTGCACGCCGGATACTTTTCCCTGCATTGCCTGACCGATATTAGCTACCGGAGAATCTTTGATGTCCTTCACTCCGACGGAAGATACGGCACCAGTCAAATCGCTCTTTTTCATCGTTCCGTAACCTACTACAACAACTTCGTCCAATACTTCCGTATCTTCCTGCAAGGTTACTTTCAACGAGTTTTTCCCGTTCACCGGAACAGTCTGCGTTTTATAGCCGACAAAAGAGATAGTCAGCGTGCTGTTAGCCGGAACGCTTAATGAGAAATTACCGTCTACATCGGTTATCGTACCATTCGTTGTACGTCCTTCCACCACACTGGCACCGATCACCGGTTCACCTGTGGCATCTACTACATGTCCTTTTATTGAAATCTGTTGTGCGAATGCACTAAGAGATAGGAACAAGCCCCACATTATTAATAAGAGGCGGCGTTCAAAGCCTTTCGACTTCATACTCTGTTTCATGTACATTAATTTAAAGTTAATATTAGGGTTACTTTTGTTTTCGTTTTCTGTGTCATTGCTGAAATGACCGTGAAACAAAAGTATCCACATTTCATACTGCTTCTTAAAGCAGATAGCAAAAATATAGTGATTTATACAGTGTATCACAGCATAAACCACTAAATATAAGAACGTTATAAAATAGAAGTCAGACTAAAAAAGTAGTGATTTTCTTATTCTTCCATCTTCCCTATTTGCATTACTTTAGTCTCAAATTCATCTCTTTCTCCCAAAGCTTTGTTACGGACACGGGTCCGGTAATTATAAATGGTAGTCACGGAATAACGGAGGAATTGCGCTATCTTGGTACTGTCCGTAATCCCCAGCCGGATAAGGGCAAAGATACGGAGTTCGGTGTTCAACAGTTCTCCCGGTTTGGGTTGCATGGGTTCTGTGAGCAGCGCATTAAATTCCTCCACAAAATTGGGGAAGAGTTGCAGGAAAGTCATGTCGAAATTTGCATAAAACTCTTTCAGTTCTTCGTCAAGGAATTGAGAAGATTTAATGGCTTTATATAGTTCTTCCACTCTTCCGGCAGCGGCAATTTTATTTAGGGAACGACGGTATAAATCCATCTTGTCGAGATAAGTGGAGCATTGGTCCATATATCGGCCGATATATTCCTCCTTGATATAGTTGGCTTCCGAAAGCGTATGGTTCATCTCTTTCAGTTGCGAGTTGGAGTCGTGAAGTTCTTCGTTCAGTTCTTGCAACAACGTATTGGTATCGACCACTTCGCGACGTGCGGCAGCAACCTTTTTCATCTGCTTGTAAACGAAGAAAATGGCAACCAACAAAAATACGGAAAGCAAACTGATACAAATCAATGATACTTTCATCTCCTGCTGCTGCCGTTTGGTTTTCAATTGGTAAGCCTGGTCAATGATAGGAAAGACTTGCGAGATTTCTAACGTACGAAGGCGGGCATTACAGAGAGTGGCATCCTCTAAGGAGCATTTCAGGTAATTGTAGGCACGGTCAATATCCCCTTCATCGTAGACAAGAGAAGCGAGTTTGCGCAAAGATACATATTCCTTTACTGCCGATTTCAGGTCGGCAATAGCCGAAAGGGCCAGGTAATGTTTTTGCCCCTGCTTGTCGCCTTTCAACCGGTAACCCTCGGAGAGAGTATAAGTAAGCATTGCTTTTGAATGGTCATCCAAAGAAGGTTTGTTGTAATATTCCATCAGCATACGGATGGCTTCATCGTATTGAGCATGTACGATACACTTATCCGCCATCACCAATACGTGCCCCAAAGAGTCGGAAGCGTTGACCTGCAGAAGAGAGTCACGATACAGATCCGTCATTCGATAATACTCTTTCTTGACTTTCTCCGTAACGGCATAATCTCCCATCAATCCGTAAATAGTGCGATACAGATGATAATAGTAACCATAGAGATAATCGGGCAACGTTTTCTTATCAATCTGCCCCAATAGTTCCAACGCTTCTTTATACATTCCGGTAGTTCCCATCACTTCCGCCATATTCATGGCAGCATCATCCAGATAATCCAGTTTATCCATGCGATGCGCCAGTTCCTCTTTCCGTTGAGCATAGACAAAAGACGAATCCAGATTATAAGCCCGGTATTCATCGAAAAGACGTCCGCAAAAACCATATCGTTGTTCATCGGAAGTAGCCTCCGCCAACAATTTCTTCAGGTCAGCGATACGCGCCTCCTTTTCCGCTCCATAAGTCTGACGGTTTTTAATGATACCATCAATCTCACGAAGTAACGCATCGGTACTCTTATTATCTTTTGCATAAAGCAGACCGGAAAGGACAATTGTCACAAAAATCAGAATCACTTTTTTCATAGTGCCGTATGTATTATAGTTGCAAAGATAAAAGTCTTTCAGAAACTTCCGGCTTTCAGGAGAAAATTACTGCAGACGGAATGAACAATCTTGTATTAAAACAGGAAGCATTACAAATTTATTATGAACATAATTATTATATTTATAATAATGTTATCGTTGGAACAACCATCAATATACAGATAAATTCAAAAGTATGTATTCACAGCAAATTCAAACTGTTCTATAAATATTTTCTTAAATGGATATATATTATTTTGTTCATAGAAAACTAACATAGCTTTCTTATAGTCGATAGAATCAACTGAACGAAATGATAAAGGACAATAACCGTTGGCTATAAGTATTGCATTACTTGTTATACGGGCAGTACGTTTATTACCATCAGCAAATGGCTGAATGTAAGATAACAGAACTAAAGCTAGGAAAGCTTTATCAAAGATACTCTGCTTATTATTAATTAATTGACAAGTGTCTTCCATAGCTTCTCTTATTTGATATTCATTATCAAGTGGACGATAATTCGTACCCGTAATACCAACACGCCGAGAACGAATATGACGCTCAACTCCCAGTTCTTTAATAAGGATACTATGAATGTCTTCAATCTTTCTTATTGATAAATACTGAAGATAATCAGGATTATCTAAAATAAAATCAAGAGCTTCCTTGTGATTTAGTAGCATAATGGCTTCTTCTTTAGTTTTACCTTTTGCTTCTTCTTTTTCCAGCAAAAGTCTTTCCGTTTCAAGAAGATTATATGTGTTCCCTTCAATTTGAGAAGACTTCCAACTAAGATCCACACCTAACCTTTCCATTTCTTTCCGGTACTCTCCGTCTGTCATTTCTAATACATTTCTTCTAAACGTTTCTTGAAGAGCCGTTAAATGTTTCCGTTCGTCCATCGTGAAAGGGTCAACATTAGGCAATATATCAGGAATAAGACTGAAATTGAAAGCTTGTTGAATTTCACGCTCATCAACTTCTTTCCGAAAGTATGATTCTAAGTCGAAATAACTTGTAACAAACGTTTGTGGTGTTAGTTTATAACATGTGGCAGGTCCTTGCCCTATGACTTCAATACTTCCAGCGGAAATCATGGCAGCTAATAAACGCTTGAATGTGGCGACACTTACTTTAGTATTCACTCCCTCCATTAATTCTGACCTAGAAGATAGAGGATGAAAACGAAGATATTGTTGAATTTCTTCTTCCATTGCTATTTAGTTGATTATATCGGCTCAAAAATACATAATATTATTAATATATCGGCTCAAAATGAGCCAATAATTACAGTGTATAGGACTCTTTTGAGCCGATATGAAAATCTTCAGCTACCTGTTAGTAGTCTCATATTGTTTCTGCATTGCTTTGATCTATTCTTCAGAATTCTTATTTATCACAGCAATTTTATCCTGTAATTCTTTATTCTGGATTTCAGATAATCTCATCTGTTCAGTATGGATCTTCTGACTGTCCTCTGTGGTGAAATAGTTCATTTCTGCACTCTAATGAGGTAAATACAGTTTTTTGAAACACTATCCAATAGAATGATTATATTTGCATTTTGATATAAGAAACAAATTACAAACTATTAATCAGTAAACCATGAGATTCAGCAACGTAAGATTATTAGTGAAAGACTTCGCCAAATGCTTCAAGTTCTACACCGAACAACTCGGATTAGAGCCATCCTGGGGAGATGAAAATAGCGGATATGCCAATTTTAAAGTAGCTGACGGGATAAAAGGCTTCACCCTTTTTGTATCCGACTGGATGGCACCTGCGGTAGGCAATGCAGATAAGCAACAGCCCGTTGCGATGCGTGAGAAATTAATGGTTTCATTCAGTGTAGATAACCTCGACGAAACTTTTGCCGATCTAAAAGCAAAAGGCGTGACGTTTATCACCGAACCTACGGATATGCCCGATTGGGGGATGCGTACCCTATACCTGCGCGATCCCGAAGAAAACTTGATAGAACTCTTTACCCCTCTAGCACCGGAGCAATGTAGCCAGGAGCTCCTCGAAGAAGATAAGAAATTTCAATAAGAAAGTTTGTTATAAAGAAATGTGCCCATACGAGTGAGCCGGAAAAATGATAGTTAATGAGCCCTATAGTGACATCGCTATGGGGCTCATACATTAACTTGATATTGCAGATATTCACTTGCTTTTCAACTTTATAGCAAGAAACTCACAAAGTAGAATATGAATCTGATTAATAAGCCCTCAACCCATAATCAAACCTCATCTTCTTGCTATCTTTCACTTCAATTCTCAACAAATTACTTCCTTTTCGCAAGTAACGGCTGTAATCGCTGATATTGTATTGATTATATTGCCTGGTCTGCTTTGCCTCCTGCGCAAAGACTTCCACTCCATTCAGCCATACTTTGGCTTCTCCGGCAACATTCAGCCATAAAGACAGATGATTGAAATCCTTATCCACCTTAAAAATAGCTTCTGATACTACCGTAGAACGAGGGGGACACTCGAAAGGCAAAGAAGTCATTTTCAGCTCCTGACCGTTCAGACTGACAAGGCGGGTATTCTTGCTTCCGTTCTGACTGTCTGCAATCAAAGTAACAGCTTTCGCAGGGGTGATTTCATACAAACGGTTGTGCATCAGGTGTAACAAGCCTTCTGGTATTTTAGTTACTTTCCGGTCGTAAGTAATCAGGCCGTTCACTTCTCCTTCCACATCAGTGGTTTGTGTATAGACTGCCGCACTCAATCCTTGGGCAATCAGCGTTTCCAAATCATATACCAGACGGCCGTAACTATCAATCAGAGCCATTGCTCCGTCTATATTCTTATACCCCCAGTTCCTCATATTCGGATTCCAGATATGTTCCTTGATCGCCCAGCCATAGCCGCCGAATTCTCCCAGTACGGAAATGCGGTTGCCGTTGTTCTCCGGCAGAATCATGGAAGTGACAGGATAATTATGTACGTCGTACATATCGCCTACGCCTCTGTCCGTCCAGCCGGTCACTCCGTTTATCAGGCGTGTATCGTCGTATTTTATCACTTTATTTACGATTTCCACCGTGTTATGCTGTCCCCATCCTTCATTGAAAACCACCCAGGTAGTGATACAGGGATAGAAACGGAGACGGTCGATCATCTCGAACATTTCTTTTTGCCATTGGCGGGTGTGTTCTTCGGGGGCGTTCCAATCAGTAGTAGCCAACGGATTGACGTGTTCCTCCTTCTTCCTTGACGTAGCAAAACCGGAAACCATGTCTTGCCACATCATCAATCCCAGGGAATCAGCGTAATAATAATATTGCTCCGGTTCTACTTTGATATGTTTACGGATCATATTGAATCCCATCTTTTTCAATTGCACCATGTCCCACAACATCGCTTCCTCGGAAGGAGGAGTCAACAATCCGTCGGGCCACCAGCCTTGATCCAATGGACCGTATTGGAAGATGGGTTGGTTATTCAGGCAAATACGGTTATATCCGCACTCATCTTTACGGACATCTACTTTTCTCAAGGCAAAGTAACTCTTTACCCGGTCTAAAACACGTCCTCCATTGGATAAGACAATATTCAAATGATACAGTTTCGGAGATTCGGGAGACCATAAGACAGCGTTTGGAACGTCTATCTCCATCACATCACGCAACTTCTGTTCCACCGTCTTGATTACTTTGCCATCATCCAACACTTCTATTTTCACTTCTTCATTGCCTTTGGCTCCGATTATATCGAAAGCCAGCTTCACGGATTTTCTTTCAATATCAGTGGAAGGAAGTACCTGACGGATATAGGTTTTATTCACCGCTTCCAGCCACACAGTTTGCCAAATGCCCGATACAGGCGTGTACCAAATACCTTCCTGATTAAGTTGTTGTTTCCCTCGGGAAATAGATTCCGTATCCGTCGGGTCGGTGACGGCTACTTCAATGCTTTGAGGGCCACTCTTCTTCAGGTATTTAGTAATATCGAACGAGAACGGGTTGTTTCCTCCTTTATGCGTACCGACCAACCGGTTATTCACCCATACTTGACATTCATAATCCACTGCTCCGAAATGCAGGATAGTAAATTTGTTCTTCCAGGAAGGATCTAAGGTGAACTCACGTTGATACCATAGTTTATCCGTAGGAAGAAATGTTTTCTGCACTCCGGACAGAGATGATTCAATCGCAAACGGGACCAAGATTTCCCCTTCAAAGGAAACATTCTTCCGAGGCGTGTTCTGATCCGTTACGGCATACTTCCACAATCCGTTCAGATTGATCCATTCTGCCCGTTGCAACTGTGGTCTAGGATAACTTTGCCACACATTTTCCGGCGTCACCTGTTCAGCCCATACTGTTTTAATTTTATCTCCTTTAGGCTCCCATGCATGGGTAAACACCTGCGACATGGCTCCTAAAGCCAGAGTTAGTAAGATTCTCTTATCCATAAGCATTAGCGGGTTTTATATTCTTTAAAATCTTTCCGTCGATTCTTATTGTAGGTATTCCACATTTTCTGGAAATACAAAACATCACTCTTGTCCGCCCATTCGAAATAGGCTGTTTCCAATTCTTTTGCCATTTCAGGATATTTACCGATCAGGTTGTGCTGTTCGGTACGGTCTTCCTTGATGTTGTACAATTCCCATTCATCTCCCTTGAAGTTGGCGGAAACCAGCTTCCAGTCACCTTTACGCACCATGCGGTTGCCTTCATGTTCCGCATAGATGTATCTTTCGGGCATCTTCTTTCCTTTCACAATCGGAAGGATAGACTGACCTGCCATAGGCAGAATCGCTCTTCCCTGATATTCTTTCGGATAAGTGGCTCCTGCCAGTTCCACACAAGTAGACATGATATCGGAGAATTGTGCAGGCTGATGATTCAGTCCGCCTTTGTTCTTCACATGATTACCCCAGGAAATGATACACGGAGTAGAAATACCTCCTTCGTGTGCATAATGTTTATACAGCGTGAACGGCGTGCAGCAGACATTTGCCCAGCCTGTACCGTAATGATGATAGGTTCCGGGCAAACCCATTTGGTCGAGTTCTTCTCCGGTATGGGTATGGTATTCGACTCCGGTCTGCTTGTCGAAACCAAATTCGTGCCATTCGGCACAAGCTCCGTTATCGGACATAAACATGATAAACGTATTGTCCAACTCACCGTTCTTCTTCAATTCATCTACTACCCGGCCGATGTTCGCGTCCATCACATCTACCATAGCGGCAAAAATAGACATACGGCGTGCAAGATCGGTCTGCTGATCTTTCGTCAATGAGTCCCATGCCGGTAGCGGATGCGTTTCATCTTCAAACAGACTTTCGGGAACTACACCACGCGGACTAAGTGCCGGTTTGCCTTGCATGAGTTTCAGGTCAACAATCCGTTTCCAGCGGGCGTCACGAATCTTGTCCCATCCCTGCATATAGAGAGACATATATTTATCGGTCACTTCTTTCGGTGCGTGCAAAGGGAAATGGGGAGCGTTATAAGCCAGATACAGGAACAACGGTTTCTTCTCCTGATGTGCCTGGTCGATAAAGTCAATCGCATAATCCGTTATCACATTGGTAGCGTAGAAAGTTCCTTCCTCATAGTGTCTGGGCGTACGGTCTTTCGGCAAACGGGTATATACCGCCGGATTCCAGAAAGAGTTGAATCCGCCCAACAAACCGTAATACTCTTGGAAACCACGAAGAATGGGATTCGACTTATTCCCCAGATGCCACTTTCCCGACATCGCCGTAAAATATCCGGCATCTTTCAGGACTTCTGCAATCGTGACGTTATCCGAATTGGAACGGAAACCGGAATATCCTTTCGGCCAGGCAGGATGACTGCCGTCCATGTGTCCCAATCCCGTCTGATGCGGATAAAGCCCCGTCAACAGGTTGGCACGCGACGGGCAACTACGGGCACTGTTGTACATCTGCGTCATACGGACGCCATTCTTTGCCAGTTTATCCAACACCGGTGTATGAATCTCACCACCGAAACAGCCAAGATCGGAGAAGCCCAAATCGTCTGCCAGTATGATAATAATATTCGGTTTGTCCTGCGCATACGTCATCGGGACCAGAGCCAGGCTGCCTGCTATCAATAAAGAAGTTTTCATTTGGTATTATAATTAAAGTTGGGTTTGAATTTACCATTCTCATAGATCATCGGAATTAATCCGGGACGGCACGTCACTTTATATTCCGCCGCCTGTGCCCCACGCGGATTGAAGAACATGGTAGCCCACCAGTTTCCATCCTTATCCTGGAAAAGGTTGTTGTGTCCTCCTCCCGTGATGGCATTGTAGCGTTCGCTATAGGGACCATACACATTATCGGCTGTCGAGATGATGCAGTCGTAACTATAACGTGTCTTCGGCGAGGTTACTCCCTTTTTCTCGATATAGGTATCTCCCTCCGACGTACGGTGCGACCATATAGCCTGTACAAGGTGATATTTGTTATCGTATTTGAAGATAAACGCTCCTTCAATATACGGTTCCGGATTATATTTTTTCTCTTTCAATGTTTTCAGTTCCTCGGCAAATCCGCTCATATCCGGTTTCATACGGGCGATATAATGGTTGTGCCCGACAAAGTAGACAGTGCCGTCCGTATCTTCGAACAAACTTCCGTCGATATTCGGGAAGATGGCTTTGTCTTTATTACCTTCGATATTCTCGTACGGTCCTTCCGGTTTTCCGGTCTTGCTCCGCAAAATGAAAGAACCTCTCCCACCTGCCGACTCATTCATGCAGGCAACGATAAACCAGTTCTTCGCGCTTTTGATATAATGCATTTCCGGAGCCCACACTGCATGGAAGCGGTTGTCCATCGGATCACCGTTGATGGATTTCTTCTGATATTTCTCTCCTGCTTTATATACTTTCGGCTTCTTTTGCCAGGTTCCGTCTTTTTCCATCGACCATATTTGTCCTCTGGCTTCCCAGGACTTCATATCTTTGGAACGCCACAAGTACAAACCGTCGTTCCAGTCCCAGCAATGCCTCTGTCCCGGAAAGTAACGGTCGGGGGTAGAGGTGGTTCCTGTGATATAATAATAACCGTCGGGACCCAGCGTAGCCCAAGTGTCCCTCATCCAATAATCAAATGCCGGCTTTACAGATGTCGGAACGCGTAGTTCCGGAGCGTTTGTATCTGCCGTTCCATATAACTGTGCTGATGCTGTAGAGATGGAAATAAATCCTGTAAACAAGATCAATCCTAATCGCAAAATCAATTTCATATATTTCTGTTTTATGTTTACGGATACAAAAATAGGCCGTTGCGGGGCAGACTTCATGGAATCATGTTTTTAATATCCGTAGGTATGTACAATCTTCTTATTTTTTAGTGTTCCGGGTGGAGATAATTAAATGGATTCTGTTTAAAATGGTAACGTCTTTGCGGGAGAGGCAGCGGGTCCTGCAAACGCAACTCCCATGCCAGTAAACGGGTCAGAAGTTCTGTTTGAATTTCGCTGTATTTCTTCTCGCCAAACAGATTATGAATCTCCGAAGGATCTTTCTTTAAATTATAGAGTTCTCCGTTGCCATAATGATTCATGACCAGTTTCCAGTCATCCTTTCTTATCATGCGTGAGGTACCGCTTTGCGTCCAGGTGTTCAGTTCGTCAAAGTGGGCTATTTTGCCGGGAGTCAATGCTCCTTCCTGTTCAAAAGTCAAGGAGGCATCCAGTCCGACATCGGCTCCTCCGAAGCCTTGTTGTACGACCATGCTAGAGAATTCTTCTTTAGGGTAAGCTTTTCCGGTCAGCATCGGCCACAAGCTACGACCCTGAACTCCTGCCGGTATTTCGGCACCGATGGCAGAGCAGAAGGTGGGGAAAAGGTCGGCTATCGATACGTGGCTATCCATAGGGGCAGACTGGTTCTTGATGTGGTATCCTGCCCATACCATCGGGATACGTGCGAGGCTTTCGGAAAGTCCGGCTCCTTTACGGATCAATCCGTATTCTCCCCAATAGTCACCGTGGTCGGAGAGTACGACAAAGAGGGTGTTTTCATATTGTCCGCTGGCTTTCAATGATTCGATCAGTCTCTTGATCTGATCGTCTATCAACCGGATCATTCCGATATAGTTGGCACGGATTCGAGGCAAGTCTTGTTCCAGGTTCGGGCAGGACGCGTCTTCCAGTTGCGCCAGAATACGGTATTTCTCTCCTTTCTTTGCCAAATCTTTGCGGGAGGTCTTTAAGACGGGAAGCTTATCGGGGGAGAACATGGAGTAATAGGGTTCACATACCTGATAAGGGTTGTGAGGTTCCGGAAAAGAGACCCATACGAAGAAAGGATTCTCTTTCTGCTGCTTAATCCATGCCAGCGCTTCGTTCACGATTTTGGTGGGATGCTGTTCTTCCAGCGAGATGGGAGATGGCTCCAGCCATTGCCCCCTGGCTTGCTGATTCAGGAAACGGGCAGTCTCTTTCTCTGCGGGAGTCGTCTTTTTGTGCTTTCCCCAGTGTCCGTATTCAGACCAGAAATCGAGGTCGGCAGGTTTCAGGTAAGCGTGATTCTTGCCGACCAATGCTGTTTTATATCCGTTTTCTTTCAATACGCCCACTAAGTCCTGTTTATAGGAGATATCGGGGATATTGTGATTCGTGCGTACGTGAGTGGCGGAAGGAAAACGCCCGGTGAACATGGAACAACGTGCCGGAGAGCTGGCCGGCATCACAGTGTATGCCTTATTGAACCATACATTCTCCTGCGCCAACCGGTCGACAAAAGGAGTCACTTCCAGCGGAAAACCTTCCCTGCCGCACAAATCGGCACGCTGCTGATCGGTCATAATAACCACAATATTCGGTTTGCCGGTTTGTGCCTGGGCTGATATTGTCAAACCTTGTATGGCAAGCCCTGTGATACAAAAGATTGCTTTCATTTTATTAATTTGCTATTTGACGATTAAAAAACTGTCTTGACTTATATCTCGGAATAGTAAATGATAATTTTGCGGAGTGCCCTGAAAGGGCTTAATTATATAGCGTAGGGCAACGCCCTACGTAAAAACGACAATCTGAATTTGCGCCCTGAAAGGGCATA
>NZ_JADPLO010000048.1:0-53834 GCF_015667765.1 Bacteroides sp. 1001302B_160321_D4
TATGCCCTTTCAGGGCGCAAATTCAGATTGTCGTTTTTACGTAGGGCGTTGCCCTACGCTATATAATTAAGCCCTTTCAGGGCACTCCGCAAAATTATCATTTAGCTCATTTCCGTACCGAAATGAACTATAATGGATTACCGGCTTATGTAGTTAATCAAAACAAAAGAAATAAACGTTAAGCAATTTTAAAAAGACCACTTCTTTTTAGGAAAGACCTTCTAATGGCCTGTCTTTTATATGTATTTGTCGATACACAAGACTATACAAAATCAGGTAGAAAAAGTTTGAATCATTTTCTACCTCATAATAGAAGTTTATGATGAAAATATCAGTTATAAATATAAATAGTTGGCTAATTAATTACTATTTTTGACACGTAAATGAAAAACAGCGAATAACCCCTATTAAAAACTTAAAATATGATGAAGAAACTACTCACAGCCACTGCTATCGGCTTGGCTTTGTTAACTTGGCACACCAGTTGTACTCAACAACCAAAGGCTCCGGAAGCCTTTACTCCTATCAAAGTAGAAACTCCTGCCCGCCCTGCCGGACAAGAAGATGTAATCCAACTCGTTACTCCTAAAATTGATACCGTACGTGTTGGTTTCATCGGCTTAGGAATGCGTGGTCCCGGCGCCGTAGCACGCTGGACTCATATTCCGGGAACTAAGATTGTAGCGTTATGCGACCTGCTTCCCGAACGTGTTGAAAAATCACAAGAAATTTTGAAGAATGCCGGACTCCCTGCAGCTGCTTCTTACAGCGGAGAGGAAGATGCATGGAAAAAACTTTGCGAGCGGGATGATATTGATCTTGTATACATAGCTACAGACTGGAAGCATCATACTGCAATGGGTGTCTATGCCATGGAACATGGCAAGCATGTAGCCATCGAAGTTCCTGCCGCTATGACATTGGATGAAATCTGGCAGTTAATCAACACTTCTGAAAAGACCCGCAAGCATTGTATGCAGCTCGAAAACTGTGTATATGACTTCTTTGAACTGACTTCTTTAAATATGGCACAACAGGGCGTATTCGGAGAAGTGCTTCATGTAGAAGGTTCATATATCCACAACCTGGAAGATTTCTGGCCTGAATACTGGAACAACTGGCGAATGGATTATAATCACCTGCATCGCGGTGACGTATATGCGACTCACGGTATGGGCCCCGCTTGTCAGGTACTTAATATCCACCGTGGCGACCGTATGAAAACATTGGTATCTATGGATACGAAAGCTGTCAACGGACCGGCTTACATTAAGAAACAAACAGGAGAAGAAGTGACCGATTTCCAGAATGGTGACCAGACTTCGACCTTGATTCGCACAGAAAATGGCAAAACGATGCTGATCCAGCACAATGTAATGACACCCCGCCCATACAGCCGTATGTACCAGATAGTAGGAGCCGATGGTTATGCAAGCAAATATCCGATTGAAGAATATTGCCTGCGACCTACACAAGTTGATTCTAAAGATGTGCCTAATCATGAAAATCTGAATGCACATGGCTCTGTATCCGAAAATGTAAAGAAAGCCTTGATGGACAAATATAAAGATCCGATTCACATAGAGTTGGAAGAAACTGCCAAGAAAGTAGGCGGCCACGGTGGTATGGACTTTATCATGGACTACCGTCTGGCATATTGCCTGCAAAATGGATTACCATTAGATATGGACGTTTATGACCTGGCAGAGTGGTGTTGCATGGCCGAACTTACCAGACTTTCCATCGAAAACAATTCTGCTCCGGTAGAAGTCCCCGATTTCACTCGCGGCGGATGGAATAAAGTACAAGGCTATCGTCACGCTTTTGCAAAATAAAACTGAATATATCCTTTTAGCACGAACATAATGAACCAATCCGGCTTCTCCCCCAAAGCCGGATTATTCATGGGTTCGTGTTTGAACATTTTATAGATTATCATAATCACTTTTATGAAAACAGCTATTCCAAAACCTTCTAAGCAAAGCATTATCCGTGAAGCCAGAGATTATGTAATGATTGCCATCGGCATGATTTTGTATGGCATCGGTTGGACCGTTTTTCTACTTCCGAACGATATCACTACCGGGGGAGTACCGGGTATTGCTTCTATTGTATATTGGGCTACGGGTTTTCCCGTACAGTATACGTACTTCAGCATCAACTTCTTTTTATTGCTACTGGCTCTCAAATTGCTGGGGATAAAGTTTTGCATTAAAACTATTTTTGGAGTATTTACCCTCACCTTCTTTCTGTCCGTCATTCAAAAGCTGACAGCAGGTTTCGGACTCCTTCACGACCAGCCCTTTATGGCATGTGTCATTGGAGCATCCTTCTGTGGAGGTGGTATAGGGGTTGCTTTTTCGGCAAACGGAAGCACAGGAGGCACGGATATTATCGCAGCCATCATCAACAAATACCGGGACATCACATTAGGAAGAGTAGTACTCATCTGCGATATGATTATTATTTCTTCCAGTTATTTTGTCTTAAAAGACTGGGAAAAAGTGGTGTATGGGTTTGCAACTCTTTATATTTGTAGCTTCGTTCTCGACCAGGTAGTGAATAGTGCCCGCCAATCCGTACAGTTCTTTATCATATCCAATAAATATGAAGAAATAGGACGGCATATCAACGAATATCCACACCGGGGAGTTACGATTATCAATGCAACCGGCTTTTATACAGGACGAGAAGTAAAGATGATGTTCGTATTAGCCAAGAAGAGGGAATCGCCTATCATCTTCCGGTTGATTAAAGATATAGACCCGAATGCATTTGTGTCACAAAGTGCTGTCATCGGAGTTTATGGAGAAGGATTCGATCATATCAAAGTAAAATAGAAAAGAAATGAAAAACCAATATTGAGAAACATGAAATTTCGACCAACCCCCAATTTATTAACAGGCATTTTCATGGGAATATTTTCCCTGACAACATTTAATGTAATGGCTGAAAAAGCCGTGAAACCCTATTGGCAGGATGTGCAGGTAGTTGAAGTCAACAAAGAGTATCCACGCACTTCTTTTATGACATACAACAATCGCGCTGATGCCTTGAGTGGCAAGTTCGAACGAAGCAAGTATTACCGCTTGCTGAACGGAACCTGGAAATTCTACTTTGTAGACTCTTACAAAAAGCTTCCCGACAACATTACTGACCCGAATACGAATACAGATTCGTGGAATGATATTCAGGTACCCGGCAACTGGGAAGTACAAGGACACGGAATAGCCATCTACACCAATCATGGTTATGAATTCAAGCCACGCAATCCGCAACCTCCGGCTCTTCCCGAAGCGAATCCGGTGGGAGTTTACCGTCGGGATATCGATATTCCGGCAGATTGGGACGGACGGGATATCTACCTGCATCTGGCAGGAGCCAAGTCCGGCGTATATGTATATATCAACGGGCAAGAAGTTGGATATAGCGAAGACTCCAAAAATCCGGCAGAGTTTCTTATTAACAACTATGTGAAGCCCGGCAAAAACGTGCTTACCGTTAAAATCTTCCGTTGGAGCACTGGTTCCTATCTGGAATGTCAGGACTTCTGGCGCATGAGCGGTATTGAACGCGATGTTTATCTGTATTCACAACCTAAAGCAGCCCTCAAAGATTTCCGGGTGAAGTCTACCCTGGATGACAGCTACAAGAATGGAATCTTCAGCTTGAATGTCGATTTGAGAAATCACGAGAAGGTAGCAACTAATCTCACATTAGTTTATGAGCTATTGGATGCACAGGGAAAAGTAATCTCTACTGAAGAGAAGACCGCCTATATCCCATCGGACGAAGTACGTACACTTTCTTTCGATAAGAAACTGGCAGATGTCAATACATGGACATCCGAACATCCGAATCTGTACAAACTACTGATGACCGTCAAAGAGAATGGCAAAATAAATGAGATTATTCCTTTTAATGTAGGATTCCGCCGTATTGAAATCAAACCTATCGAACAAAAAGCTGCTAACGGAAAACCATACGTTTGCCTGTTCATCAATGGTCAGCCACTAAAACTGAAAGGGGTAAATATCCACGAACACAACCCGTCAACAGGTCATTATGTAACAGAAGAGTTAATGCGTCGTGACTTCGAGCTTATGAAGCAACATAACCTGAACAGCGTACGCCTTTGCCACTATCCGCAAGACCGCCGTTTCTACGAACTTTGCGATGAATACGGTCTTTATGTGTACGATGAAGCCAATGTCGAAAGCCACGGAATGTATTACGATCTTCGGAAGGGCGGGTCATTGGGTAACAATCCCGAATGGCTGAAACCACACATGGACCGTACCATCAATATGTTCGAACGCAACAAGAACTATCCGAGCGTCACCTTCTGGTCGTTGGGAAATGAAGCCGGAAACGGATATAATTTCTATCAGACTTACTTGTGGCTGAAAGAGGCTGACAAAGAGCTGATGAATCGTCCGGTCAACTATGAGCGTGCTCAATGGGAATGGAACTCCGATATGTATGTTCCGCAATATCCGGGTGCCGACTGGCTGGAAAATACAGGAAAGAACGGCAGCGACCGTCCTGTAGCTCCTTCCGAATATGCACACGCAATGGGAAACTCCACCGGAAACCTGTGGGGACAATGGCAGGCGATTTACAAATATCCGAACCTCCAGGGTGGATATATCTGGGACTGGGTAGACCAAGGTCTTCTCCAGAAAGATGAGAATGGAAGAGAATACTGGGCTTACGGAGGTGACTTCGGTGTAGACGCGCCGAGCGATGGCAACTTCCTCTGCAACGGTCTTGTCAATCCGGATCGTGGTCCGCATCCGGCAATGGCTGAAGTGAAATATGTACATCAGAATGTAGGCTTTGAGGCAGTAGATGCCGCTGCCGGTATATTCAAAATCACCAACCGTTTCTATTTCACCAATCTGAAAAAGTATCAGATTCACTATAACGTACTCGCTAACGGAAAGACTATAAAAGGTGGAAAAGTATCTTTGGATATTGCTCCGCAGGCATCCAAAGAATTCACCGTACCGGTAAACGGCTTGAAAGCCCAACCGGGAGTGGAATATTTTGTAAACTTCAGCGTAACAACCACAGAACCTGAACCGTTGATTCCAACAGGATATGAAATAGCATACGACCAGTTCCAGCTTCCTATCCAGGCAGAGAAAGCTATTTATAAAGCAAACGGTCCGGCACTGAAAACAACGACTCAAGGAGATGAGCTAATCGTTTCTTCTTCCAAAGTGAACTTTGTATTCAATAAGAATAGCGGATTGGTTACCTCGTATAAAGTGGACGGCACAGAATATTTCAAAGACGGATTTGGTATTCAGCCTAACTTCTGGCGTGCTCCTAATGATAATGATTATGGTAATGGCGCTCCTAAACGTTTACAGGTATGGAAGCAATCAAGCAAAAACTTCCACGTAACGGATGCAACCATGACAACAGAGAATAAGGTAGTTTCCTTAAATGTGACCTACTTATTGGCTGCCGGCAACTTGTATGTTGTCACATACAAAATCTATCCGAACGGAGTAGTCAATGTAAATGCCAAATTCACGTCAACAGATATGCAGGCAACAGAAACTGAAGTTTCCGAAGCTACCCGCATGGCTACGTTTACTCCCGGAAGTGACGCTGCCCGCAAGGCCGCTTCCAAACTGGAAGTTCCCCGTATCGGTGTTCGTTTCCGCTTGCCGGCACAGATGAACAATGTACAATACTTTGGCCGTGGTCCGGAAGAGAACTATATCGACCGTAATCATGGAACACTCGTTGGCGTATATAAGACAACAGCAGATAAAATGTACTTCAACTATGTACGTCCACAGGAAAACGGACATCACACCGATACCCGTTGGATCGCTTTATCTCCCGCCAAAGGAAACGGCCTGGTTTTGGTAGCCGACAGTACGATCGGTTTCAATGCCTTGCGCAACTCTATCGAAGACTTTGACTCTGAAGAGGCTCTGCCCCACCCTTACCAATGGAATAACTTTAGCCCGGAAGAAGTAGCCAATCATGATGAGAATGCCGCCCGTAATGTATTGCGGAGAATGCATCATGTTAATGACATCGTTCCGAGAGAATTCGTAGAGGTTTGTGTGGACATGAAGCAACAAGGTGTAGGCGGATATGACAGTTGGGGTGCACGCCCGGAACCTTTCCACCAAATCCCGGCTAATCGTGATTACCATTGGGGCTTCACATTAGTACCTGTTCGCTCGGCTAATCAGGCCAACGAAGCGGCTAAATACGATTATCGATAACCTTAGTATAAATTTTTAAAGAAAAAACCCATGAAAGATTTATCTAGCATTGTAGCTAAATTTAAAGTCCAAGGTACGATAGAAGAAATCAAACCTTTGGGTACAGGACTTATTAACGACACTTACAAAGTAAACACCAAAGAAGCAGATGCTCCCGACTACGTTCTGCAACGCATCAATCATGCCATTTTTCAGAATGTAGAGATGCTTCAATCCAATATTACCGCTGTCACCAATCATATTCGCAAGAAACTAACGGAGGCAGAAGAATCGGATATAGAGCGCAAGGTTTTGAGTTTCCTCGAAACAGAAGAGGGGAAAGCATATTGGTTCGACGGTGATAGCTACTGGCGTGTGATGGTATTCATCCCACGCGCCAAAACGTATGAGACGGTGAATCCCGAATATTCAAATTATGCTGGAGAAGCTTTTGGTAACTTCCAGGCTATGTTGGCCGATATTCCGGAAACATTGGGTGAAACCATACCTGACTTCCACAATATGGAGTTCCGCCTCAAACAACTACGTGAAGCCGTTGCGAAAGATGCTGCCGGACGGGTATCGGAAGTGAAATACTATCTGGACGAAATAGAGAAGCGTGCAGATGAAATGTGTAAAGCAGAACGTTTATATCGTGAAGGAAAACTCCCCAAACGTGTTTGCCACTGCGATACGAAAGTGAATAACATGATGTTCGACGAGGATGGCAAAGTGCTTTGTGTCATCGACCTGGATACGGTAATGCCCAGCTTTGTCTTCTCCGATTATGGCGATTTCCTTCGTACAGGCGCCAACACGGGTGATGAGGATGATAAAGACCTTGATCGTGTAAACTTCAATATGGAAATATTCAAAGCGTTTACCAAAGGCTATCTGAAAGGAGCCAAATCATTCCTGACTCCAATTGAGATAGAGAATCTCCCTTATGCAGCCGCTTTATTCCCATACATGCAGTGTGTACGGTTCTTGGCAGACTATATCAATGGAGATACTTATTATAAAATCAAATATCCGGAGCATAATTTGGTTCGTACTAAAGCACAATTCAAACTGCTTCAAAGCGTGGAAGCCAACACACCGGAAATGATCGCATTCATCAACGATTGCTTAAAGAGTTGAGAATAGAGGAAAAAAGAGAATGGAGAATTATCTATTTGGTAAAAGCTCCATTCTTCCAATGATAAACAATCGGACGGCGGAGAAACGGTTTCAGTTTCTCTGCCGTTTCTGTTGACATATAATCAGGAGTAGCCAATGTAACAGTCAATTCTGTATTTTCTTTATTAAAATCGGCTTTCATCAATAATATATCTGCCGAACGGCGTGCCTCGTCAAACTCATAAACACCTGCTGAATCCGGCGCATTCAGAAAGTCGCCCATCACAGGAAGGGTAATAAAGAGAGATGTTGTAAGCGGTTTCCAGTCATCTGTATAGAAACGGATGCTGCTGTCGCAGGCAGGTGCACAAGCTGTAGAGACTGTACAGATCACGTTTGTCGAGTCATTCAAAGCCAACACTTTCATCTGCCAGGTAGATTGAGAAGACATCTGCATACGGATATAATCTTTACTTAGATCAGTCATCTCCGACTTCTTGCCGAAACGATTCTCTACTTGCGCTTTCATCTTACTTTCCAGAAAGTCAATACAATCTTCCCGGTTTACTTTGGTTAGTAACGGGCTTAGAGAATCCGGCATATTCACAAACAGCGTTTTGGCTTCTTGTGCCCAAAGAGCGGTCGAAGCAAAGAGTCCGACAGCAGAAAAGAATATAGTGATTACAAATTTATTTATTTTCATATCTATCTTATTTAACCTGTGACAAACAGATTTTGTGTAACTGTTTTAATTTTTAGACCCCAAATATAAGAATATCATTCCGATTAACACCAGTATAAGGTCAATCGCTTTGCTTTTTAAATTCTTTTCACGGAAGAGAAGCGCACCGAAAGTGAAAGAGACTACTACACTTCCCCGACGGACCATCGAAACAATGGAAATCATGGAATCGTCATAGCTCAATGCGTAAAAGTAAACGAAATCAGCAGCCGAAAGGAAGATAGAAATCAGGATAATCGTCCAGTCCCAGCGAAACGGGGTGGTAGACTTTCTTTTAGGCCACCAAAGCAATAACAGAATAGGACACATAATAAACACCTGATAAACATTATACCAGGATTGTACCAGCATCGGATTCAGAGACTTCATCAGATACTTGTCATATAATCCGCTGATAGCACCTGTAATGGCAGCCAACACAATAAAGAATATCCATTTGTTATGTTTAAAATCAATTCCTTCTTTCTTCCCCGAACGACTTAACATAAAGAAAGAGACAATGGCCAGCATTACCCCAATCCATTGATAGAGATTCAACCGTTCGCCAAATACCAGCATCGCTCCCACAAGCACCATCACCGGACGAGTGGCGTTGATAGGTCCTACTATGGTTAAAGGCAGATGTTTCATTCCGAAATATCCGAATATCCACGAAGACAACACGATGAACGACTTGATGATGATATATTTATGCTGTTCCCAACCAACAACGGGAACATTAAATATCGTTCCTCCCAACAGGTCCGGTTTATATACGGATATCAGGATAAACGGCAGAAAGATGAGACTGGAAAAAAATGTATTTAGAAACAAAACGGGAAGTACCGCATTATCTTTCAACGATTTCTTCTTGAATACATCATAAAAGCCCAGCAAAGTAGCCGAGAGAAATGCTAATAATAACCACATGAGAATATTTATTATTTATTATTCAAATATACTTTCGGGATATTCCACATTTACCAGAAACAGGGCTTGCCCCGGAGCAGATGTCCCGGCTTTGCAACGGTCTTGTTGTTCGATAACCCGCCGGAAGCCTTCAACAGTAAGTTTCCCTCGTCCCACTTCAATCAGCGTACCTACGATAGCTCGCACCATATTTCGCAGGAAACGGTCGGCACGGATGGTAAACACCCAAGTAGCATCATCTTCCTGCGTCCATTCGGCATGAGTAATATGGCAGATATTGGTCTTTACATCTGTATGAAGTTTGCTGAAGCTCGTAAAGTCAGTATACTCAAAAAGGGTACGTGCAGCTTCGTTCATGAGTGCATAATCCAACTGATTATAAACTCGCCAACGATATTGCCGGTTAAAAGGATATTTCGATGTCGTTACATAATACTTGTAAGTTCGCGCAGTCGCATCAAAGCGGGCATGCGCATCCGGCCGGACCCGGCAAACACGATAAATGGAAATATCGGGAGGTAACAAACGGTTTAATTTATCGGCAACTGATATTTCATCCAACGGCTCATCGAAGTCAAAATGAGCAACCATCAGGGAAGCATGTACCCCGGCATCTGTCCGACCTGCCCCTATTACTTCAATTTCGCGACGCAGAAAGGTAGACAATGCTTTCATCAGACATTCCTGCACACTAATCCCATTCGGTTGAATTTGCCAACCATGATAGTTGGTCCCGTCGTAAGCCAAATAAATAAAATACCTTTGCACGCTAATTCCTCATTTTAGGGTTTTCGCGCGCAAAATTAATCATTTTATCTCATTTATCTTTGTATAATTCACATAAACCTGTATATTTACAGAACAAAATAATCATGATTTACTAATACCCCACAATTATGAGTAGTACCATTTTCCTCATCATCGCCCTCGTCACGACAGGCATCTTTCTTATTCAATTCGTATTATCCATCTTTTTCGGAGATATAGATGCAGATGTAGACGTGGATGCTGATATCAGTAGCGTAGTTTCTTTTAAAGGACTTACCCATTTCGGAATTGGATTCGGATGGTACATGTATCTGGCGGGAAACACGGAAATTCAAAGTTACATAATCGGTATTCTAGTGGGTCTTTTCTTTGTTTTTGCCGTCTGGTTCCTCTATAAGAAAGCTTATCAACTGCAACAAGTGAACCACAACGAGCAGACCGATCAGCTTGTGGGACGGGAATGTGTGATCTATTTCAAACAAAGCGACAGCAAATATACTGTACAGACCACCCGGGACGGAGCCATGCGCGAAGTAGACGTCATCTCCGAATCCGGAAAAGCATATCAGACTGGCGACAGAACAATGATTACCAGCTACAAAGACGGAACGCTATTCATTCAATAATTATTCAAATACACAATTTTATGACACAAGAAATGTTAATCATGGCTGCTATACTAGTGGCAGTCATCCTACTCACTTTTATTGGTATCCTTTCGCGTTACCGCAAATGTAAGAGTGATGAAGTCCTCGTTGTATATGGTAAAACGGGAGGAGATAAGAAGTCGGCAAAGCTATATCATGGTGGTGCGGCTTTTGTATGGCCGATTATTCAGGGATATGAATTCCTGTCCATGAAACCAATGCAGATCGAATGTAAACTGACCGGTGCATTATCCGCTCAAAACATTCGTGTAGACGTGCCGACTACAATCACTGTAGCTATCAGCACCGATCCTGAAGTGATGCAAAACGCTGCTGAACGTATGCTGGGATTAACAATGGATGACAAGCAGAACTTAATTACTGATGTTGTATATGGTCAGATGCGTATGGTGATCGCCGATATGACTATCGAAGAATTAAATTCAGACCGAGATAAGTTCCTGGCTAAAGTGAAAGATAACATCGATACCGAACTTCGCAAATTCGGTTTGTATCTGATGAACATTAACATCAGTGACATTCGCGACGCTGCCAACTACATTGTCAACTTAGGTAAGGAAGCTGAAAGTAAAGCACTGAACGAAGCACAGGCTAACATCGAAGAACAGGAAAAGCTGGGTGCTATCAAAATTGCCAATCAGATAAAGGAACGTGAAACGAAAGTAGCAGAAACCCGCAAAGATCAGGATATTGCTATTGCAGAAACAAAGAAACAACAGGAAATCTCTGTTGCAAATGCGGATAAGGACAGAATCTCGCAAGTAGCCATCGCCAACGCGGAAAAAGAATCGCAAGTAGCAAAGGCTGAAGCTGAAAAGAATATCCGAATCGAGCAGGCAAATACCGAAAAGGAAAGCCGCGTTGCCGAACTGAATTCCGACATGGAAATCAAACAGGCGGAAGCTGCAAAGAAAGCTGCCATCGGACGAAATGACGCACAGAAAGAGGTAGCACTTTCCAATGCAGAACTAGCTGTAACACAAGCCAATGCCGACAAACAAGCCGGTGAAGCTGCCGCGAAATCGGAAGCTGCTGTACAGACTGCACGCGAAATTGCGCAAAAGGAAGTGGAAGAAGCTAAGGCACGGAAAGTGGAATCTTCATTGAAGGCTGAAAAGATTGTTCCTGCGGAAATCGCCAGACAGGAAGCTATTCTTCAGGCAAATGCCATCGCTGAAAAGATTACCCGCGAAGCGGAAGCACGCGCAAAGGCTACTTTAGCACAAGCCGAAGCGGAAGCAAAAGCTATCCAAATGAAACTGGAAGCAGAAGCGGAAGGTAAGAAACGGTCATTACTTGCGGAAGCGGAAGGTTTCGAAGCAATGGTAAGAGCGGCCGAATCGAATCCGGCTATCGCTATCCAATATAAGATGGTAGACCAGTGGAAGGAAATCGCCGGCGAACAGGTGAAGGCATTCGAACACATGAACTTAGGAAATATCACCGTATTCGACGGAGGAAATGGTGGAACTAGTAATTTCCTGAATACATTAGTAAAGACAGTAGCTCCGAGCCTTGGCGTATTAGACAAACTTCCTATCGGTGAAACAGTGAAAGGTATTATCAATCCGGAAAGCAAAACGGAGGAAAAGCCTGCAACCAAAGCTGATGGAGAAAAAAGATAAGAAATAGTTGTAATCCGACATAATATACGCTGATGAGAAAAGAATGATCGCTTGTTCTCATCAGCGTTTGTTTTTTTATATAATTCAAATAAATCTTTGAATATTCCAGATTTATTACGTTCTTTGTGTTACATAAAATATGTAACGTAAAACATGTAATAAGTCATGAAGCCATATCGCTCATTCTTTGTATACAGTCACAATAATCCTGGAATGTCACCTATTTCGGTCAGCTCCGCTTAGGCACTAGAAATGATTTTTCGAAATCATTTCTCATATTCTCATACTTTACAAGATAATCACCTATAATTCAAAATATTAACACTATGAGAAATACTTTCCAAAAAAGGTGTTTCTCATAGTATTTTGCCTGAAATGCCATAAAAAGCAGGCATTTCTCATACCTTCATCATGCATTTCTCATACCGGGACTGCTATATAATACCTATCTAATCAATGTCAACCCAACCCGAAGATAAGGGAAAAAGGTAGTCAACTATTATCAGGGGATTACAGAATCAGATAGTCCCACATATTGTGGGAAAAGATTCCCTAGCTGGTGGGAATTTATTCCCTCATTTTGTGGGAACAAATTCCCATAATATGAGGGAATACTTTCCCACAATATATGGGACTAATGGAACTAACGGATATACTTACCCAAGATCATAGTATTCTACATATTCGTCAAATTGAGGCATTTCGGTAATTCCCCGCCTGCGGAAAAGTCCCTGTATGTATTCCTGCTCCTTCGGTTTAATCAGCCGTTCCTTGTTGCAACAACGGTAATAGATCGTTTTGCCGAAGTAGGCCATCATCTGTCGTTTGATAACGGTGGCATCAGCAAGCGGCACCTGGTCCAGCAAATGTTTCATACCCCGTGCAAAGAGCACCGGCTTTTCATCAATAAAGTAAGTACAGTCCCCACCATCGGAAGCGATATGTTCGGGATTAATAACCATTACAGTAGCCCGCTCTTTCGGCATTCGGAGAGTTACTTGTCGTCGCAGACATTTGTCCGCACGCAAACAATGTCCATTCAAGCAATGAGCGAAGCTAACGGGCATAGAATTGTAATCGAAATCTGTTTTCATGTGTGTTATGTTTAGTGGAAAAGTGGCCTATTTTTATAAACCGCTACAAATGTATGAAAATAGCTGGAGGACAAGAAATAAATACACTATTTACTTCAACACATTGATAAAATCTTTATATTTGCCTCCAACATCAATACAGGAACTTATAAAACTATATCTCTCCTGCAAAACTATAAAACAGAATAATCATGAAGACAAAACATTTACCTGGAGCACTACTGTCATTTCTCTATACAATTATCTTTTTTAGCTGTGGAAATAACGATGAAAAAAAGATATATTCTTTATCCTTCGAAAAAGAGTATTACGAACGACCTTTGTTAGGAACAACCAATATCACCATCACAGGTGGAAACAGGGACTACACCGTAACTGTAGAAAAAACTGACATTTTAAATATAGATGTAGATTTGTCCAGTTCGATAGGAATGGGAAGCTTAAGGGTCACCCCAAAAAAGAAAGGAGAAACAAAGGTGAAAGTAAAAGATAATATCACCAACGAAACAGTTGATTTAAGAATTAAAATAACAGACAGCTATTTGGCGTACGCTATAGAAAAAAGTAATCATCCGGCACTTTCCAATGGCACTGTAGTTTATCTGATTAACAATGAAGCTAAAGAATGCTATTTTTTCCGTTATATTGAGTTTAGAGACGAACTATCTCACACTCCAATAGCAAAAGGAACATACGACTTTTTCACCAAGTTAGAAAGCGGTTCCGGCAACTCGTCTCCTACATACGCCATACCTTATTTAACATTAAATTATACATCTGACGAACAAGAAAATTTCACGGATGCATCAGTTCCCCCCCACCCCTCACAAATTAAGATTTGAGCTATACGATGGGGTTACGAGTGCAAATGCTGTCCTAAATCTTATATCAAGATTTCTAGGTGTAGATTGGAAAGAACTTGTAGAAAAAGCTCTTACCAGAAGCGAACATACAATAGTACCCACACTAAAAACAACAATTGACAATACAGATTATACCATAATAGGTATATTAAATACCTATCCTGAAATACCAGAGAATATTTTGGAATAACCTCAAAAGTATGGAATTGAAAATAATGCAAAGCATGGAACGTATGAAAAAATAGCGTATATTTGCGAGCAAAAAATATAAAATGACTATTTATAAGCTTCGCATATTACCGCTATTTTTACTAGTTATTGGGCTTACAACGCTTACTTCGAGCTGCAAAAAGAAAGACATGTCGCTGAAACTGAATGAGCCACGCAATATTCGTGGCGTCGTCAGCTATAAACGTTCTTTCCCTGATTTGAATGACGCACATCTGGAAGTAGCCAAAAAGATAGGGATTCGCCCATTGGCAGACCGGGAAGCAGCAGAAGATATGAAAGAAAAGCTAACTCATATTACCGACAATGAGTTTTATGTAGTAGATTCACTGACACACTCCATCCCCTATCTCGTACCGCGTGCCAGTGCACTGCTCGATACAATAGGTTCCAACTTTCTCGATTCATTGGCAGCCAAAGGTCTAAACCCCAACCAGGTAATCATCACTTCCGTATTGCGTACCGAAAACGATGTGAAACGCCTCCGCCGTCGCAACGGAAATGCTTCCGCCAACTCGGCACATTGCTTTGGAGCCACCTTTGACGTCAGTTGGAAACGTTTCAAAAAGGTAGAAGACAAGGATGGAAGACCGTTACAGGATGTAAGTGCCGATACACTGAAACTTGTCTTGTCCGAGGTTTTAAGAGACCTGCGACAAGCTGAAAAATGCTACATCAAATATGAATTGAAACAAGGTTGTTTCCATATCACCGCCCGATAAATACCCTTTTTCAAAATCTTTGACTAGCATATCATAAAACCTTCAAGGTAAATTTTGCGTTAAGACGGAAAACAGCTATCTTTGTATGAATCCAACGCTAAAAGAATCAGATTATGAGCAAGCTATATCCTATCGGCATACAGAATTTTGAAAGTCTCCGTAACGATGGTTATCTCTATGTAGATAAAACCAGACTCATTTACCAATTAGTAAAAACCGGCCGTTACTATTTTCTTAGCCGTCCCCGCCGCTTTGGGAAGAGTCTGTTAATATCTACTCTTGAAGCATACTATCAGGGAAAGAAAGAACTATTCGAAGGATTGGCTATCGAACAACTGGAAAAAGACTGGATCAAACACCCGATATTACACCTTGATTTAAATATCGAGAAATATGATACTCCCGAAAGTCTGGACCAAATACTCAATGACAATCTGGAACATTGGGAAAGCCTGTATGGCACACGCCCGTCGGAAGTTTCCTTTTCTTTACGCTTTGCAGGCATCATACAGCGGGCTTACGAACAGACCGGGCAACGTGTTGTTATCCTTGTAGACGAATATGACAAACCTATGCTGCAAGCTATCGGAAACGAAGAACTGCAAAAATATTACCGAAACACACTAAAGCCTTTCTATGGGGCATTAAAGAGTAAAGACGGATGCATCAAACTCGGATTCCTTACAGGTGTCACCAAATTCGGAAAAGTCAGTGTATTCAGCGACCTGAACAATCTGATTGATATTTCAATGGATGAACAGTACGTGGAACTCTGCGGTATCACAGAGAAAGAAATCCACGACAATATGGAAGAAGACTTGCATATCTTGGCTGATAAGCAAAAAATGACTTATGAGGAGGTATGCTCCGAACTGAAAGAATGTTATGATGGTTATCATTTCGTAGAAAACTCCATAGGAATATACAATCCATTCAGTTTGCTCAACACATTCTATAAGATGAAATTCGGTAGTTACTGGTTTGAGACCGGCACCCCGACTTATCTAGTAGAATTACTAAAGAAATCCAATTACAATCTCCAACGTATCACGCATGAAGAAACGGATGCAGATGTACTGAACAGCATTGATTCGACGTCCCGAAATCCTATTCCGGTCATCTATCAAAGTGGATATCTTACTATCAAAGGATTCGACAAAGAGTTTGGAACTTATCGCCTGGGATTTCCCAATCGGGAAGTAGAAGAAGGTTTTGTTAAATATCTTCTTCCATTCTACACAAACATAGATGCTATCGAGTCACCATTCCAAATTCGTAAATTTGTAGCCGAAGTACGAAGCGGTGATTATGATGCCTTTTTCCGCCGTCTACAAAGTTTCTTTGCCGATACACCTTACGAATTGGTACGCGATTTGGAACTACATTATCAAAATGTACTCTTCATCGTATTTAAACTCATTGGATTCTATGTAAAAGCAGAATATCATACCTCACAAGGACGCATTGACCTCGTCCTGCAAACCGATCATTTCATCTATGTGATGGAATTCAAACTGGAGGGAACCGCCGAAGAGGCTCTGCAACAAATCAATGACAAACATTATGCACAAGCATTTGCTGCCGACAAGCGACAAATATTTAAAATAGGCATTAATTTCAGTAATGAAACAAGAAACATCGAAAAGTGGATAGTAGAAGATTTGCAGTAAAATTCACCTCCAAACAATCAGAGAATCCAAAACGTTTGATTAAATTTGCAGAAATTTTTCTTTAATACAACTTAATGATAGAGAAGCTGATTGTTCTTGAGGACATTGATCCGGTTATTTTTTACGGTGTAAACAACGCCAACATACAGTTAATTAAAGCTTTATATCCAAAGCTACGCATAGTTGCCCGAGGCAATGTCATCAAAGTGCTGGGCGACGAGGAGGAAATGTGTGCCTTCGAAGAAAATATCACCAAACTTGAAAAGTACTGCGCCGAATATAATTCACTGAAAGAAGAAGTTATCATTGACATTATAAAAGGAAATACTCCGCAAGCGGAACAGACAGGAAACGTGATTGTGTTCAGCGTCACGGGCAAGCCTATCATCCCCCGAAGCGAAAACCAGTTGAAACTGGTAGAAGGATTCGCCAAAAATGATATGGTATTCGCCATCGGTCCGGCAGGTTCGGGAAAAACATACACTGCTATCGCCCTTGCCGTGCGTGCATTGAAAAACAAAGAAATCAAAAAAATCATTCTTAGCCGCCCCGCCGTAGAAGCCGGAGAAAAACTCGGTTTCCTACCCGGCGACATGAAAGATAAGATCGATCCATACCTACAACCCTTATATGACGCCTTGCAGGATATGATACCTGCCGCCAAGTTAAAGGAATACATGGAATTGAACATTATCCAGATTGCCCCGTTAGCCTTTATGCGCGGACGTACGCTGAATGATGCAGTCGTTATATTGGACGAAGCCCAGAATACTACCGCCCAACAAATCAAAATGTTCCTCACCCGTATGGGGATGAACACCAAGATGATTGTGACGGGAGACATGACACAGATTGACCTTCCCGCTTCACAAACATCGGGATTGGTGCAAGCCCTCCGCATCTTGAAGGGAGTGAAAGGGATCAGTTTTGTTGAACTGAATAAGAAAGATATCGTACGCCATAAACTGGTGGAACGTATCGTGGATGCTTACGAAAAGTTCGATAAAGAAGCGAAAGCCGAACGGAACGGTTCACCACAGAGGACACAGAGTACACAGAGGATTTAATCCAAATATATCAATGAAGACTCTGTGTACTCCGTGTCCTCCGTGGTGAAATTAAAGAAAGAAGCATAATTTTAATATATATATCATTATGAAAGCATTAACAAAAACAGATTTCAACTTTCCGGGACAGAAAAGTGTGTACCACGGAAAAGTGCGCGATGTGTACAACATCAACGGCGAAAAACTCGTCATGGTAGCAACCGACCGTATTTCGGCCTTTGACGTAGTACTACCTGAAGGTATTCCTTACAAAGGACAAATGCTGAACCAGATTGCAGCTAAATTCCTCGATGCCACTACTGACATCTGTCCGAACTGGAAAATGGCTACTCCGGACCCAATGGTAACAGTGGGTGTGTTGTGTGAAGGTTTTCCAGTGGAAATGATTGTACGTGGTTACCTGTGCGGTAGCGCATGGCGGGCTTACAAAAGCGGTGTACGCGAGATTTGCGGCGTAAAATTGCCGGACGGAATGCGCGAAAACCAAAAATTCCCCGAACCGATCGTCACTCCGACTACGAAAGCAGAAATGGGATTGCACGACGAAGACATCTCTAAAGAAGAAATCCTGAAACAGGGATTGGCTACTCCGGAAGAGTATGAAATCCTCGAAAAATATACATTAGCCCTTTTCAAACGCGGTACTGAAATCGCAGCAGAACGCGGACTGATTCTCGTAGATACAAAATACGAATTCGGCAAGCACAACGGTACTATCTACCTGATGGACGAAATCCACACTCCAGATTCAAGCCGTTATTTCTATGCTGAAGGTTACCAGGAACGTTTCGAAAAAGGCGAACCACAGAAACAACTTTCTAAAGAGTTCGTTCGCGAATGGTTGATGGAAAACGGTTTCCAGGGCAAAGACGGTCAGAAAGTGCCTGAAATGACTCCGGCTATCGTACAAAGCATCAGTGACCGTTACATCGAATTGTTCGAAAACATCACCGGTGAGAAGTTTGTGAAAGAAGATACCACCAACATCGCTGAACGTATATTCAAAAACGTTGAAACGTTCTTGAATCGTTGATAGTCAACAAATGACAGATAATAAATGATAGTTGACAGATAATGAATGACAGTTCGTATGCAATTCATCGCATATAACTTCAACCTTAATTATTATCCGCCAACTATCATTTATCAACTATCATCTTCTAACTATCATTTATCAACTATCAATTAAAAAGAATGGACTACCCACAACAACATATCAAGCCTTACGACGAAGAAGGGAAAAAGACCGAGCAAGTGGAACGAATGTTCGACAACATCGCGCATGCATACGATAAGCTGAACCATACCTTATCTCTAGGTATCGACCGCAGCTGGCGCAAAAAAGCGATTGCCTGGTTACGCCCTTTCCAACCGCAGCGTATGATGGATGTAGCTACCGGCACAGGAGATTTTGCTATCCTCGCCTGTCGCAAACTACAGCCTGCCGAACTGATCGGCACGGACATCTCGGAAGGCATGATGAATGTGGGACGTGAAAAAGTAAAAAAGGAAGGACTGTCGGACAAGATTTCTTTTGCCCGGGAGGACTGTACTTCACTCTCTTTTGCCGACAATGATTTTGACGCCATCACCGTAGCTTTCGGTATCCGCAATTTCGAAGACCTCGACAAAGGACTCTCCGAAATGTGCCGTGTATTGAAACCGGGCGGTCATCTTGTGATTCTGGAACTTACCACTCCGGACCGTTTCCCGATGAAACAATTGTTTTCCATCTACTCAAAAGTCGTCATTCCATTATTGGGCAAACTGCTCTCCAAAGATAACAGTGCCTACCGCTATCTGCCGGATACCATCAAAGTATTTCCTCAAGGGGAAGTGATGAAAGGAGTCATCGCCCGAGCCGGATTTAGCGAAGTCAACTTCAAACGGCTGACCTTTGGCATCTGCACTCTTTATACCGCAACAAAATAGCAATTCATTGTGAATGATTAATTTAACCCTTATTATATTATGGAAAAATATGGTTTAATCGGCTATCCTCTGCGACATTCATTTTCTATCGGATACTTTAATGAGAAGTTCAAATCCGAAGGAATCAATGCAGAGTATGTGAATTTCGAGATTCCCAGTATCAATAACTTCATGGAAGTGATCGAAGAGAATCCCAACCTGTGCGGGCTCAATGTCACCATCCCTTACAAAGAACAAGTGATTCCTTTTCTGGATGAACTCGATCGTGACACCGCAAAGATAGGCGCAGTCAATGTAATTAAAATCATTCGCCAGCCAAAAGGAAAAGTCAAATTGGTGGGTTACAACTCCGATATCATTGGATTCACTCAATCTATCCAGCCCTTGTTGCAGCCTCATCACAAGAAAGCGCTGATTTTGGGTACCGGCGGAGCTTCCAAAGCTGTCTACCACGGTCTGAAGAATCTAGGTATCGAAAGCATCTTCGTATCGCGCACCCACAAAGCCGACGATATGCTGACTTATGAAGAACTGACTCCCGAAATTATAGCAGAATACACAGTCATTGTCAATAGTACCCCCGTAGGAATGTTTCCTAAGGTAGATTTCTGCCCTAATATCCCTTATGAACTTCTGACACCAAACCATTTGCTCTACGATTTGTTATATAATCCGAACGTTACGCTGTTCATGAAAAAAGGAGAAGCGCAAGGGGCTGTTGTGAAAAACGGTCTGGAAATGCTCCTGCTTCAGGCATTTGCCGCCTGGGAGATATGGCATAAATAAGGATTAAAAGAAGTTTTTATGAGGAGAAAAGTAGTATATAGCATCATTATTATCATGCTGGCATTGACCGGCTGCACTATCGGAGGAAGTTTTTATATGTTAAACTTCTCATTGACTCCGAATGCCAAAATTTTGTCTAAAGATGCTGACTCTTATCCTTTCATGTATAAAAACTACCCTTTTTTGCGTCCATGGGTGGATAGCCTGAAACAAGTGGATGCACTGAAAGACACTTTTATCATAAACCCACACGGCATACAACTACATGCGTATTATGTGGTTGCTCCCCAACCTACCAGCAAGACCGCAGTCATTGTACACGGGTATACGGATAATGCTATCCGCATGTTTATGATCGGTTATCTGTATAATCGTGATTTAGGATATAATATATTACTCCCCGACCTGCAACATCAGGGAGAAAGTGAAGGTCCTGCCATTCAAATGGGCTGGAAAGACCGTCTAGATGTATTGCAATGGATGAACATCGCCAATGAAATCTTTGGAGACAGCACGCAAATGGTTGTACACGGAATTTCAATGGGAGGTGCTACCACCATGATGGTATCTGGTGAGGAACAAAAGCCATTTGTCAAATGCTTTGTAGAAGATTGCGGTTACACCAGTGTATGGGACGAATTCTCACACGAGTTGAAAACAAGTTTCCATCTTCCTCCTTTTCCACTCATGTACACCACAAGCTGGCTTTGCGAAAAGAAATATGGATGGAATTTCAAAGAAGCTTCTTCACTGAAACAGGTAGCCAAATCACAACTTCCAATGTTATTTATCCACGGGGACAAAGACACGTATGTGCCTACCTGGATGGTATACCCGCTTTACGAAGCCAAACCGGAGCCCAAGGAACTATGGATTGTGCCGGGAGCCGCTCATGCCGTTTCATACCAAGAGAATAAACAGGAGTACACCGACCGAGTCCGTGCATTCGTCGGACGATACATCCATTAAACCTATTATAACAAGGAGTTTTAGATTCATAACAGAAAAAGTTTCTATATTTGCAAAGATAAAACAAGCGTTATGAAATCAATATTAACTTTTATACTAGCAACTTTTCTTCTGTTCCCACTACAAGCTCAAGAGAAAGTATATACGGTAGACAACCTTCCGAAAGTTCACCTGCAAAACAAAATGCAATATGTTTGCAACCCGGCCGGCATACTTTCACAGGCTGCTTGTGACAGTATAGACTCCATGCTTTATGCCTTGGAACAACAAACAGGAATTGAAACAGTGGTTGCCGTAGTTCCCTCAATCGGAGAAGAAGATTGTTTCGACTTCTGCCACCAGCTGCTTAATAAATGGGGTGTAGGAAAAAAAAGCAAAAACAATGGATTGGTCATTTTATTAGTCACCGATCAACGCTGTATACAGTTCTATACCGGTTATGGCCTGGAAGGAGTACTTCCCGATGCTATCTGCAAAAGGATTCAAACAAGATATATGATTCCTTACCTCAAAGATGGGAATTGGGATGCAGGAATGGTGGCTGGTATAAAAGCGACTTGTCAGCGGCTCGACGGCTCGATGGAAAATGATGCTCTCTCCGATTCTAACAGTGGTGGTTCTTTTGATTTTATTCTTGCCATCCTTTGTTTTATCGCCATTGGCGGAGGTCTTGCTTTCTTTTCGGCACGCAAACAAAGTCGCTGTCCGAATTGCGGTAAACATCAATTGCAGAGAAGCGGAAGCAGAGTCGTATCCCGGATTAATGGAGTGAAGACCGAAGATGTCACCTATACATGTAGAAACTGCGGACATACCATCATACGCCGCCAGCAAAGTTATGACAATGATTACCATCACCGGGGCGGCGGCGGAGGCGGTCCGTTCATTGGTGGTTTTGGCGGAGGCAGAGGTGGTTTCGGAGGCGGAGGCGGTTTCGGTGGAGGCAGCTTTGGCGGAGGAATGGGCGGAGGCGGTGGTGCCGGTTCTCGTTTCTAAAATAAATGTTATCCAATGCCCTAGTTTCGAAATAAATTAGTAACTTTACCTAATGACTAAGACAGAAGAAAATGAAAGAGAATAAAGAATATCAAGAAAAAAAAGAACAAAAAAAAGTTGTCCATGAGCCAACTGGTTCTTACGGTATGGACACCATCACCATGAGACAGAAAATTATGGAACGAGTTATGTTAATGGAAGAAAATCAGCTCAAAGAAATGCTTCGATTCTCCAACGAATTGGAACAAAAATCATGGTTATTACCACATACTCAAGAAGAATTAGAGATCGCAATCAATAGAGGTATGGAGGATGTCAAGGCAGGAAGAATTGTTTCACATGAGGATGTTCTCAAATATTATATGAAATGACAAATATTGTTTGGACTCAATCGGCTTTGCAAACGCTAGAATTAGTTTATTTACAAACATTACAATATACAAAAAACGAACGTATAGCTGCTAAATTACATAATAAACTTATCAAAGAAGCAGAGATGCTTAGAACTTTCCCAAATGCGGGAAACATTCTAAATACTTCAGAAAGAGTTACACTCTGTTACAGAGCATTAGTAGTAGACACTAATTATAAACTTATTTATTACGTTGATGCTAATAAGGATGTAATCATTGTGACAGTTTGGGACGTTCGTCAAAACCCTGATAAATTAACAAAAACTATAGAATAATTAGAAACATGAAGAAGTCAATTATTATCATCTTAGCCGTTGTGGTTATCCTTGTTATATGGGCAGTAAGTGTATATAACGGTCTGGTTACTATGGACGAGAATGTAAGTAGTCAATGGGCAAATGTAGAAACTCAATATCAACGTCGTGCCGACCTGATTCCTAACTTGGTAAACACAGTGAAAGGATATGCGACACATGAAAAGGAAACATTGGAAGGAGTTGTTGCCGCACGTAGCCAGGCTACTCAAATCAAAGTAGATGCTGCCGACCTGACACCGGAAAAGCTAGCACAATACCAAAAGGCACAAGGTGCTGTAACATCAGCATTGGGTAAGTTATTAGCTATCACCGAGAATTATCCGGACCTGAAAGCTAACCAGAACTTCCTGGAACTTCAAGCCCAACTGGAAGGAACAGAAAACCGTATCAATGTAGCACGCAAAAACTTCAATGATGCTGCCCAGGCTTATAATACCAATATCCGCCGTTTCCCGAAAAATATCTTTGCTGGAATGTTCGGCTTCGATAAGAAAGCATATTTTGAAGCAGAGGAAGGAAGTGAAAAGGCTCCGAAGGTAGAATTCTAAAAAAAGATTAGATAAAACACTTCTATATTAAGAGTTAAATTCATAGTTCTCATTACTATGATTTTAACTCTTAATTTTCTATTATTTTTCTCCTTTTCAATAGAATATCCTAAAGTATAAAAGTTAATGATTAACATTTACTAGTACCTAGTTGGCTGTACCAAAAAAAAGCTGTACTTTTGCAGCCGTATACAAAATAATTCTATAACTCATGAGTAATCAACGATACATGATGCGTGGAGTAAGCGCATCAAAAGAAGATGTGCACAACGCCATCAAGAACATCGACAAAGGAATCTTCCCGAAAGCATTCTGTAAAATTATTCCCGATATATTGGGAGGTGACCCGGAATATTGCAACATTATGCATGCCGATGGTGCCGGAACCAAATCATCTCTTGCTTATATGTACTGGAAAGAAACGGGTGACTTATCCGTTTGGAAAGGTATTGCACAGGATGCATTGATTATGAATATCGACGACCTGCTTTGTGTAGGTGCCGTAGACAATATCCTTGTTTCATCTACCATTGGACGTAACAAACTGTTGATTCCCGGAGAAGTAATCTCCGCCATCATCAACGGAACAGACGAATTGCTGGCCGAACTCCGTGAAATGGGTGTAGGCGTATATGCAACCGGTGGTGAAACTGCAGATGTCGGCGATTTGGTACGTACCATCATCGTTGACTCTACCGTAACTTGCCGTATGAAACGTTCAGACGTTATCGACAATGCCAATATCCGTCCGGGTGACGTGATCGTTGGGTTAGCTTCTTACGGACAAGCTACTTACGAAAAAGAATATAATGGCGGTATGGGTAGCAACGGTTTGACGAGTGCCCGTCACGACGTATTCGGCAAATATCTTGCTGAAAAATATCCGGAAAGCTATGATGCTGCAGTTCCTGAAGAGTTAGTTTATTCCGGTAAGTTAAAACTAACAGACAGCGTAGAAGATTCTCCAATTAATGCAGGTAAGTTAGTACTCTCTCCTACCCGTACATACGCACCGGTAGTCAAAAAATTACTTGATGCATTGCGCCCGGAAATCCACGGAATGGTACACTGCTCCGGTGGTGCACAAACTAAAGTTCTGCATTTTGTAGAAAACGTACGCGTAGTAAAAGATAATCTTTTCCCTGTTCCTCCTTTATTCAAAACGATCCAAGAACAAAGCGGTACGGACTGGGCAGAAATGTACAAGGTATTCAATATGGGACATCGCCTTGAAGTCTACCTGTCACCGGAACATGCAGAAGAAGTGATAGCTATCTCCGAGTCATTCGGTATCCCGGCACAGATTGTAGGACGTGTTGAAGCATGCGAGCAAACAGAATTAATCATTAAGAGCGAATTCGGAGAATTTAGATATTAAAGAATGGCAGACAATAGTACCATACTAGAAAAATTAGACGGACTCGTAGCCCGTTTTGAAGAAATATCTACCCTTATCACAGACCCGGCAGTGATTGCCGATCAGAAACGTTATGTCAAGTTGACTAAAGAATATAAGGAATTAGACGACTTGATGAAAGCAAGGAAAGAATATATCCAATTACTGGGTAATATTGAAGAAGCTAAAAATATCCTTGCCAATGAATCGGACGCTGAAATGCGCGAAATGGCGAAAGAAGAAATGGACAATAGTCAAGAGCGCCTTCCGGTATTGGAAGAAGAAATCAAACTGATGCTTGTCCCTGCCGATCCGCAAGACAGCAAGAACGCTATTCTCGAAATCCGCGGAGGTGCAGGAGGCGACGAAGCAGCTATCTTTGCCGGCGACCTCTTCCGTATGTATGCCAAATTCTGTGAAACCAAAGGTTGGAAAATGGAAGTCTCCAATGCGAACGAAGGGACAGCCGGTGGATTCAAAGAAATTGTTTGTAGTGTGACAGGCGATAATGTATACGGAATTTTAAAATACGAATCGGGAGTACACCGCGTACAGCGTGTTCCTGCGACGGAAACGCAAGGACGTGTTCACACTTCAGCCGCATCCGTGGCCGTACTTCCTGAAGCAGAAGAGTTCGATGTAGTCATCAATGAAGGAGAAATCAAATGGGACACTTTCCGAAGCGGCGGTGCCGGCGGACAGAATGTAAACAAGGTAGAATCCGGAGTACGTCTGCGCTATATCTGGAAGAACCCGAACACCGGTATTGCCGAAGAAATCCTTATCGAATGTACCGAGACACGCGACCAGCCGAAAAACAAAGAACGCGCCTTGGCCCGTCTCCGTACTTTTATCTACGACAAAGAACATCAGAAATATATCGATGACATTGCCTCCAAACGTAAGACAATGGTATCTACCGGAGACCGTTCAGCCAAAATACGAACTTACAACTATCCCCAGGGACGTATCACCGACCACCGCATCAACTATACAATCTATAATCTGGCAGCCTTCATGGACGGGGATATCCAGGATTGTATCGACCATCTGATCGTAGCGGAAAATGCAGAACGCCTGAAAGAAAGCGAACTTTAGAGAAGTGGAGAGTTGAGAATTGAGAGTTGAGAACGGTTTCTTAAAATAGTAAATTGTAAATTGCAAAATAGTAAATAACAAGATGGATAAGCAACAATTATTTGAAAACATAAAGCGCAAGAAATCATTCCTTTGTGTAGGACTTGATACTGACATCAAGAAAATCCCGGAACATCTGTTGAAAGAAGAAGATCCGATCTTCGCATTCAACGAAGCAATCATTGACGCGACAGCTGATTTGTGTATCGCCTACAAACCCAATCTGGCTTTCTATGAAAGCATGGGTGTAAAAGGATGGATCGCATTTGAAAAGACAGTAAAATATATCAAAGATAACTATCCGGATCAATTCATCATTGCTGACGCAAAGCGTGGTGACATCGGAAATACTTCTGCAATGTATGCCCGCACATTCTTTGAAGAATTGGATATCGACTCTGTAACAGTAGCCCCCTACATGGGTGAAGACAGCGTTACTCCGTTCCTTACCTACGAAGGCAAATGGGTGATCCTGTTGGCATTGACTTCCAACAAAGGATCTCATGACTTCCAATTGACAGAAGACGTAAACGGCGAACGTCTGTTCGAGAAAGTATTACGCAAATCACAGGAATGGGCTGGCGATGACCGCATGATGTATGTGGTAGGTGCTACTCAAGGACGTGCTTTTGAGGACATCCGCAAGATTGTCCCGAACCATTTCCTTCTCGTACCAGGCGTGGGAGCACAAGGCGGTTCACTCGAAGAAGTTTGCAAATATGGTATGAACAGTACATGCGGATTGATTGTTAACTCGTCGCGTGGTATTATCTACGTAGATAAAACAGAGAAATTTGCAGAAGCTGCCCACACCGCCGCACAAGAAGTGCAAGCACAAATGGCTGAACAACTCAAAGCAATTCTCTGAAAAGGGAAAAAGGATCTCTAAAGAAAACGAATGCCTTACGAAAGAAAGATAATTAACGACCCCGTATTCGGGTTCATCAATATTCCAAAGGGGTTACTGTACGATATAGTACGGCATCCCCTTTTGCAGCGTCTTACCCGCATCAAGCAAGTAGGATTGTCATCTGTTGTGTACCCCGGTGCGCAACACACCCGCTTCCAACACTCCTTAGGTGCTTTTCACCTGATGAGTGAAGCTATCACCCAACTGGCCTCCAAAGGCAATTTTATCTTTGATAGTGAAGCGGAAGCCGTGCAGGCTGCCATCCTGTTGCATGATATAGGACACGGCCCTTTCTCGCATGTACTGGAAGACACGATTGTAAAAGGAGTCTCGCACGAAGAGATTTCTCTCATGTTGATGGAACAGATGAATAAAGAGATGAACGGCCAGCTGAGTCTTGCCATTCAAATCTTCAAGGACGAATACCCGAAACGCTTTCTGCATCAACTCGTAAGCGGTCAGTTAGATATGGACCGGCTTGATTATCTTCGCCGCGACAGCTTTTATACAGGCGTAACGGAAGGTAACATCGGCTCCGCCCGAATTATCAAAATGCTTGATGTAGCGGATGACCGACTGGTTGTCGAATCCAAAGGGATCTATTCTATCGAGAATTTCCTCACGGCACGTCGCCTGATGTACTGGCAAGTATACCTGCATAAGACGTCCGTGGCATACGAAAAGATGCTGATTAGTACTCTCTTGCGTGCCAAAGAACTGGCTTCACAAGGAGTGGAACTGTTTGCATCTCCTGCATTACGTTTTTTCCTTTACAATGATATCAATCCAACGGAATTCTATAACAACCCCGACTGTCTGGAGAATTTTATCCAGCTGGACGACAATGATATATGGACAGCCTTGAAAGTGTGGAGCACCCACACAGATAAGGTACTTTCCACTTTAAGTACGGGAATGATAAACCGAAATATCTTTAAAGTGGAAATTTCGTCGGAACCTATTAGTGAGGACAGAAAAAAAGAATTAACTTTGCACATCAGCCAGCAACTAGGCATAACCCTTTCCGAAGCGAACTATTTTGTCTCTACCCCCAGCATCGAAAAGAATATGTATGACCCGGCAGATGACAGTATTGATATTATCTACAAAGACGGCACTATCAAAAATATTGCCGAAGCATCGGACATGCTGAACATCTCATTATTGTCCAAAAAGGTAAAGAAATACTATCTCTGCTATCAGAGATTACACAGATAAGTATAAAATATTCATGCAATAACACGGAAATCTGAAAAAAAAATCCGTTATTTGTGAACTAATTAAATTTTAAATAAAAGACATGGAGTTCTCGGCTAAGCAAATTGCAGCATTTATCCAAGGGGAAATCATTGGAGACGAAAACGCTACGGTACACACATTCGCTAAAATTGAAGAGGGAATGCCCGGAGCAATTTCTTTCCTGTCAAATCCCAAATATACACCTTACATCTACGAAACACAATCAAGCATTGTCTTGGTTAATAAGGACTTCACTCCCGAACACGAAATTAAAGCTACTCTTATCAAAGTAGACAATGCATACGAAAGTCTGGCTAAATTGCTCAATCTTTATGAGATGAGCAAGCCTAAGAAACAAGGGATAGATTCATTAGCTTTCGTTGCACCCAGCGCCAAAATTGGTGAGAATGTATACATCGGTGCTTTTGCCTATATCGGTGAAAATACCGTGATTGGAGATAATACTCAAATTTACCCCCACACTTTCGTTGGAGACGGCGTGAAGATAGGCAACAGTTGCCTGCTTTACTCCAATGTAAATGTTTATCATGATTGCCGCATAGGTAACGAATGTATCCTGCACTCGGGTGCAGTGATTGGAGCTGACGGATTTGGTTTTGCTCCCACTCCGAATGGATACGATAAGATTCCGCAAATCGGAATTGTTATTCTGGAAGATAAAGTAGATATAGGTGCTAATACTTGTGTAGACCGTGCTACAATGGGAGCTACGGTAGTGCATAGTGGTGTCAAATTAGACAATCTGATACAAATAGCACATAATGATGAAATAGGTTCACATACCGTAATGGCTGCACAAGCCGGAATTGCCGGTTCTACCAAAATTGGTGAATGGTGTATGATCGGAGGTCAGGTAGGTATTGCAGGACATTCCAAAATAGGAGACAAAGTTGGTTTAGGTGCACAGTCAGGTGTACCCGGAGACATTAAATCCGGTAGCCAGCTTATCGGAACTCCTCCTATGGAACTGAAGCAATACTTCAAAGCATCCGTCGCACAAAGAAGCTTACCGGATATGCAGAAAGAATTGCGTAATTTGCGCAAAGAAATAGAAGAATTAAAACAACTATTAAATAAGTAAATAAGTAACCAATGCTGAAACAAAAAACGCTGAAAGATAGCTTTTCACTGAGCGGGAAAGGTCTTCACACTGGACTTGATCTCACTGTAACATTTAATCCTGCTCCGGACAATCACGGATATAAAATCCAACGCATTGACGTAGAAGGACAACCAACTATCGACGCAGTAGCCGACAATGTAACAGAAACCACCCGTGGTACTGTATTGTCGAAAAATGGAGTCAAAGTAAGCACCATTGAACATGGTATGGCAGCCCTTTACGCATTGGGCATTGATAACTGCCTGATCCAAGTTAATGGACCGGAATTTCCTATTTTAGATGGTAGTGCACAATATTACGTACAAGAAATAGAACGTGTAGGAACAGTAGAACAAAATGCCGTCAAAGACTTTTATATTATCAAGTCTAAAATTGAGTTCCGGGATGAAACGACTGGTTCTTCTATCATTGTACTACCTGACGAGAATTTCAGTCTGAATGTACTGGTTTCTTACGATTCGACTATTATCCCGAATCAGTTTGCTACCCTTGAAGATATGCATAATTTCAAAGACGAAGTGGCTGCCAGCCGTACTTTCGTCTTTGTTCGTGAAATAGAGCCGTTGCTCTCCGCCGGATTGATTAAAGGTGGCGACCTGGACAATGCGATCGTAATCTACGAACGCAAGATGTCACAGGAAAGCTTCGATAAGTTGGCAGATGTGATGGGAGTACCTCACATGGATGCCGATCAGTTAGGCTATATCAATCACAAACCGTTAGTTTGGCCCAATGAATGTGCCCGTCACAAACTGCTTGATGTCATCGGTGACCTCGCTCTAATTGGAAAACCGATTAAAGGCCGTATCATCGCTACCCGTCCGGGACACACCATCAACAATAAATTTGCCCGCCAGATGCGGAAAGAAATCCGTCTGCACGAAATACAGGCACCAAGTTACGACTGTAACCGTGAACCAATAATGGATGTAAACCGTATCCGCGAATTGTTACCGCACCGCTATCCTTTCCAACTGGTGGACAAAGTGATTGAAATTGGTGCCAACTACATTGTAGGTATTAAAAATATCACAGCCAACGAACCTTTCTTCCAGGGACATTTTCCACAGGAGCCCGTTATGCCGGGAGTACTTCAAGTGGAAGCAATGGCACAAGTCGGAGGCTTGCTCGTCTTGAATTCCGTAGATGATCCTGAACGTTATTCTACCTATTTCATGAAAATAGATGGAGTGAAATTCCGTCAGAAAGTAGTGCCGGGAGATACAATCATCTTTCGTGTAGAACTGCTGGCACCTATCCGCCGTGGCATTTCTACCATGAAAGGATATGCGTTTGTCGGCGAGAAAGTTGTTTGCGAAGCAGAATTCATGGCACAAATAGTAAAAAATAAGTAATAATTGATATTTAAAAGCATGATAAGTCCTTTAGCGTATATCCATCCCGAAGCTAAGATCGGAGAAAATGTAGAAATTGCGCCTTTTGTATTTATAGATAAGAACGTAGTTATCGGCGACAACAATAAAATTATGGCTAACGCCAATATTTTATACGGTTCACGTATTGGTAACGGAAACACGATTTTTCCGGGTGCCGTTATCGGAGCCATTCCGCAGGACCTCAAGTTTCGCGGTGAAGAATCGACAGCCGAAATCGGAGATAATAATCTGATTCGTGAAAATGTAACAATCAACCGTGGTACGGCAGCTAAAGGGCGCACGATTGTGGGAAATAACAATTTATTGATGGAAGGTGTACACGTAGCACACGACGCATTGGTTGGTAACGGATGTATCATCGGTAACTCTACCAAGATGGCAGGCGAAATCGTCATTGATGATAACGCGATTGTCAGCGCCAATGTATTGATGCATCAATTCTGTCATGTAGGCAGTCATGTAATGATTCAGGGCGGATGCCGTTTCAGTAAAGATATTCCTCCTTACATCATTGCAGGACGCGAACCGATCGCTTTCAGCGGAATCAATATCATCGGCTTGCGCCGTCGTGGCTTCTCCAATGAAGTGATCGAAAGTATTCACAATGCATATCGTATCATCTACCAAAGTGGTTTGAACACGACAGAAGCATTGAAAAAAATAGAAGATGAATTCGAAAAGAGCCCGGAGATTGACTATATAGTCAATTTTATCCGTAATTCAGAACGTGGTATTATTAAATAAACAGTTCAAAATAGTCATATTATGATATACAGATTTACTATCATATCTGATGAAGTTGACGATTTTGTCAGAGAAATACAAATTGATCCGGAAGCAACTTTTTATGACTTCCATGAAGCAATACTGAAATCAGTAGGGTACGCAAACGACCAGATGACTTCTTTCTTTATCTGCGATGACGACTGGGAAAAAGGAAAAGAAGTAACCTTAGAAGAAATGGACGACAATCCGGAAATAGATAGCTGGGTAATGAAAGACACTGCTATCAGTGAACTGGTAGAAGACGAAAAACAGAAACTGCTATATGTATTCGATTACATAACAGAACGTTGTTTCTTCATCGAACTATCCGAAATTATTACCGGAAAAGATATGAATGGTGCCAAATGTACCAAGAAATCAGGAGATGCTCCTAAACAAACGGTAGATTTTGAAGAAATGACCGCTGCGGGAGGTTCTCTTGATCTGGATGAAAACTTCTATGGAGACCAGGACTTCGACATGGAAGATTTCGATCAGGAAGGATTTGACATAGGTGGTGACACTAGCAGCCCATACGAAGAAGAAAAATTTTAAGTATTAAATATCAAGTATTAGGTATTAATTGCTATGTAGTGTCAGGCAGTTAATACCTAATATTTTTTTAGTCCCGTACGCTTTAATACTTAATACTTCTATACTTAATACTTAAAAATCTATGCCTACTCTCATTGTTCTTATAGGTCCTACAGGTGTGGGGAAAACAGAGTTGAGCCTGCGCTTAGCAGAAACATTTCAGACAAGCATTGTATCTGCCGATTCGAGACAGCTTTATGCCGAATTAAAAATAGGTACGGCAGCTCCGACTCCCGATCAACTTAAACGTGTCCCCCATCAACTGGTCGGCACGCTCCACCTCACAGACTATTACAGCGCTGCCCAATACGAAACAGAAGCACTGGAAATTCTGGAGAAATTATTCACGCAACACGAAGTCGTGATTCTCACTGGTGGCTCAATGATGTATGTAGACGCTATCTGTAAGGGAATTGACGATATTCCTACCGTTGATGCGGAAACCCGTCAACTCATGTTACAAAAGTATGAAGAGGAAGGCCTTGAACAACTCTGCGCAGAACTTCGCTTGTTAGATCCGGAATATTACCGGATTGTAGACCTAAAGAATCCCAAGCGGGTGATTCATGCGTTGGAGATTTGCTATATGACCGGACGCACTTATACTTCTTTTCGCACCCAACAAAAAAAACAGCGTCCTTTCCGTATTCTGAAAGTCGGCCTGACTCGTGATCGGGAAGAACTTTATGACCGTATCAACCGTCGGGTAGACCAGATGATGGAGGAAGGATTATTGGAAGAAGTACGTTCCGTACTTCCCTATCGTCACCTCAATTCACTCAATACAGTAGGCTATAAAGAACTGTTCAAATATCTGGACGGAGAATGGGAACTCTCCTTTGCTATAGACAAAATCAAGCAAAACTCCCGCATTTATTCGCGTAAACAGATGACCTGGTTCAAAAGAGATGAAGAAATAAAATGGTTCCACCCGGAACAAGAAACGGAGATACTAGCGTACCTCCGTCAATCTTTATAACATTATATTTTGACAATATTTAGAAACAGAAGACATCTAAAATCTACTGCTATTCTTCAGATGCAGTTACTTTTATTATTGAAGTCACTGTATCATTAATAGCACGAATAGAAATTTGACGGGCTTGATATTCTTCTTTCACTAATAGATTTACTTCAATCACTCCATTCTTTCCCTTATCACCATAAGCAGCCAATGCAGTCTTATCTTTCAATACAGATATACTCCTAATACGATCAGGAGAAATATTCGCTAAAGGATCATCACCTGTAGCCTCTTTGCCATCAATTATAACCAAAGGTTTACCTCCATCAGCAGAACGAAACGTAGCTCCCCAACTCTTTGCCCCACTATTTAATGCATCCAACCTTGTTTTATTAATGCCTTCGATTTCAATCTTTCTCGGCGCAAACTTTTTTTCCGAATATAGTTTTATATCCATCACTCCATCCTTAGCCTTTTCTCCATAAATCTTAATAGCTTTTTCAGGACCTATGACAGACACACTTTCAATACGTTCAGGATTCAAAGCATTTACTACTTCACGTTCAGACTCTTTCCCATTAATAATAACCAAAGGTTTTCCTTCACCGGAAATTCCTTGTACCGAAATAGCCACCTTCTTTTTCCCGGATGTTAAGACAGAATCTTTTTTTTCTGTACGATAACCTACCACTACTACCTTATTCTTGGTAGTATCAATAGGCTCCTTAACAACATTTTCTTCACTCTTTTTTTCCACAATTTCCGCCAAATCATTAACTTTGACTGCAGAAATCTCTTCCACTTTTTCAGAGATTTCAGGACGGGCAAAAGCAGTTACTGCAATAGCTGCCAACGGAAGTACATACAAGTACTTCAACCGTGCCCACGGATTCGATTTTTCTTTTAACATCATAGTGATACGTTTTTTAAGTTTACTGTGATTAAAGCTGTTGGCCATAGAGTAGAGCCTTGTGCCAACGGCTTTTTTTATTAATAATAGTTGATATTCTTTCGCGTTTACACCCTCATTAATGACGGTCTCGTCCGCTTCATACTCATGAATGTTCTGCAACTCTTGTTTCAACAACCATGCACCAGGATTGAACCATTGGAAAAAGATGCAAATATCCGCTACCAATAAATCTACTGAATGGCGATGGTGAATATGAGCCATTTCATGAATAAGGATTTCCCTCCCGTTTTCCTCCAAGTCTTTCCGGCTGATGACAATATACTTCATCCAACTGAACGGAACTATCTCCTGATTATGCACCACAAGTGTAACCCCTTTCTCCAACTTCTCATGTTTGCCGGAATGTACCAACCGAAAGAGACAAATCAAAGAATAGATATTGCGACAGGCAAGAAACAGAATACCCGCCCAATAGACCAACAGAACAATCTGTACCCAAGATATGGCCGACGTCTCCTGCACTGCACCGACATTGGCAGGAGTAGTCTCCAACTCTGCCATCAATAGCAATTGTTCAATGGAAAGCACAGCCTGCTGCACTTCAACCTGATGCCGGGTAGTTACTTCGATACAAGGAATGAGTAATGAAAAGAACAACACTCCCAATAAAGCCATACGATTGAAACGATGAAAGGTTTCCTTGCTAAGTAATAACCGGAAAAACAGGTAAAACAGAACAAGACAAACAGATGATTTTAATATATAAATGAAGAAAACTCCCATAGCATAGATTTTCGTTTAATAGATTAGTGTTTTTTGTCAGCCTGTTCCACTTCCTCGATGAGCTGTTTCAATTCATCCAAGGAAATATCTTCCTCCTTAACCAAAGAAGAAACGGCATTCAGGTAAGAATTATTAAAATACTTACTAATCACATTCCGCAGCGTTCCTTTACGAAAATCTTCTTCACTAACTACGGGATAATATTGATAGGTATTTCCGAAAGTATAATGAGCTAGAAAACCTTTTTCTTCCAACCCACGCACAATCGTAGATAATGTATTGAAATGTGGCTTGGGATCTTCATAGAAAGCCAACATTTCCTTCACGAACAAGGGACCTTTTTCCCAGAAAAAGCCCATGATTTCTTCTTCTTTTGCTGTTAATCCTTTCATATCTGCAACTTTGTTTGCTGCAAATAACGAAAAGTTTTAGTTCATAAACTAATTTATCTAGTTAAAGTAAACTAAAAGCTATAGTTAAGACGAAGAATCTACTATTAAACACCTGTGAAACAGATTTATTACATCTCTTTTAGCTCCACAGTTTATTGACTATAAAGTTGCCGATAAAGAACAAGTCGCCCATAAAAATAATGCTGAATACCAGAAAAGTGAAACAAGTACTCCACCGGGCTCCTCCCTCCTCTTCGCCACGTTTGATACGAAGCAGGGAACTATGTAAACAATCACCTGCTATGAACAGTACAAATAAACTCGGTATCAAGTCACCCCATGACACCAACCACAGATTATCACCCTTCCCCATCAGGAACGTCAATGCCACGGCCAATAAGAAGACAGAAGCATATTGCAAGTCTTTTCTTTTTGAATTCATAGTGGTAATGTTTAAAGTCCTTTTCACAAAGATATTGAATCTCACCCAATAATCCTTATCAAATCTATATAAAAATCGGTCAGGCTTTGTTGAATCTAAGTTTATTGTTACTTTTGCAAGTACGAATTAAAACCAAAACCGATTATAAACGCAGATGAAAAAGATCAGCATCACTTTATTACTCTGCCTTCTCTGTCTGACCGGAATGGCACAAGGACAAAAGGCACTCGATTTAAAAGATATTACTTCCGGACGTTTCCGCCCGGAAAATATTCAGGGAGTAATCCCTATGCCTGATAGTGAACACTACACACAGATGAACGCTGACGGCACGCAAATCATTAAATACTCTTTCAAGACAGGTGAGAAAGTAGAAGTGATTTTCGATGTAAATACTACACGCGAATGTGACTTCAAGAACTTCGACAGTTATCAGTTCTCTCCCGACGGTCAGAAATTGCTGATTGCTACTAAAACAACACCTATTTATAGGCATTCATACACAGCTGTACATTACATTTACCCTTTGAAACGAAATGATAAGGGCGTTACGACAAACAACATTATTGAACGGCTGTCTGACGGTGGACCTCAACAGGTCCCCGTCTTTTCTCCGGACGGTACCATGATTGCATTTGTACGCAACAATAACATATTTCTTGTTAAGTTGCTTTACGGCAACAGCGAAAGCCAGGTCACAGAAGATGGCAAACAGAATTCGGTAATCAACGGTATTCCTGACTGGGTGTATGAAGAAGAGTTCGGCTTCGACCGTGCTTTGGAATTCAGCGCCGACAATACGCTGATTGCTTTTATCCGTTTCGACGAGTCGGAAGTTCCCTCCTACTCTTTCCCGGTATTTGCCGGACAAGCACCCCGCATTGATGCTTTAAAAGATTATCCGGGCGAATATACATATAAGTATCCAAAAGCCGGATATCCGAATTCGAAAGTAGAGGTACGTACGTATGACATCAAATCACATGTCACCCGTACAATGAAACTCCCATTGGATGCAGATGGATACATTCCGCGTATCCGTTTCACAAAGGATGCCAATAAATTGGCTATCATGACATTGAACCGCCATCAAGACCGTTTTGATCTTTACTTTGCCGATCCTCGTTCCACACTTTGCAAACTAATGCTTCGCGATGAGTCTCCTTATTATATCAAGGAGAATATTTTCGATAATATCCAGTTCTATCCGGAATACTTCAGCCTGCTTAGCGAACGTGACGGTTACAGTCACCTCTATTGGTATAGCATGGGGGGGAATCTGATTAAAAAGGTTACTAACGGTAAGTTTGAGGTGAAAGATTTTCTGGGATATGATGAAGAAGACGGTTCTTTCTATTACACCAGCAATGAAGAAAGCCCTCTGCGCAAAGCTGTCTATAAAATAGACAAGAAGGGCAAGAAGCTCAAACTATCCCAACAGGTAGGAACCAATACACCGCTCTTCAGCAAATCGATGAAGTATTACATGAACAAGTTCTCCAACTTGAATACTCCGATGCTGGTTACACTGAATGATAATTCGGGCAAAACACTCAAAACGCTTATTACCAATGACGGATTGAAACAAACATTGTCTGGATATGCTGTGCCACAAAAAGAGTTCTTCACTTTCCAAACCACAGATGGCGTGAAGTTGAACGGCTGGATGATGAAACCGGTTAATTTCTCCGCATCCAAAAAATATCCGGTACTGATGTATCAATATAGCGGTCCGGGCTCTCAACAGGTATTAGATACCTGGGGAATCAGTTGGGAAACATACATGGCAAGCCTCGGTTATATCGTGGTATGCGTGGACGGTCGCGGCACAGGAGGTCGTGGAGAAGCTTTCGAGAAATGCACTTATCTGAAAATCGGAGTCAAAGAAGCCAAAGATCAGGTAGAGACTGCTTTGTATCTCGGCAAACAGCCATACGTGGATAAAGATCGCATCGGAATCTGGGGCTGGAGCTACGGCGGATACATGACTCTTATGAGCATGAGCGAAGGAACTCCCGTATTCAAAGCAGGAGTAGCAGTAGCTGCACCCACCGACTGGCGTTTCTATGATACGATTTATACCGAACGCTTCATGCGTACTCCGAAAGAGAACGCGGAAGGATATAAGGAATCATCAGCCTTCACCCGCGCTGACAAACTACATGGAAACTTGTTGTTGGTGCATGGCATGGCAGACGATAATGTGCACTTCCAAAATTGTGCGGAATATGCCGAGCAGTTGGTTCAGCTTGGAAAACAATTTGATATGCAAGTGTATACAAACCGCAATCATGGAATATATGGTGGCAATACCCGCCAACACCTATACACACGGTTGACCAACTTTTTCTTGAACAATTTATAATGACGGACAGAGTACGTAAGCCCGAATGGCTGAAAATTAATATTGGTGCCAACGAACGATACACCGAAACCAAACGGATTGTCGACTCCCACTGCTTGCATACTATATGCAGCAGTGGGCGTTGCCCTAATATGGGAGAATGCTGGGGAAAAGGAACTGCTACCTTTATGATTGGCGGTGACATCTGCACGCGCAGTTGCAAATTCTGCAACACACAAACCGGCCGCCCGCACCCGCTAGATGCAAACGAACCTACCCATGTCGCAGAATCCATCGCACTGATGAAACTGGATCATGCTGTCATCACTTCCGTAGACAGAGATGATCTGCCGGATTTGGGAGCAACACATTGGGCACGTACCATCCAGGAAATAAAACGGCTGAATCCACAAACAACAATCGAAGTGCTCATTCCTGATTTTCAAGGCAGGATGGAGTTGTTAGATTTGGTAATCGAAGCCCGTCCCGACATTATTTCACACAATATGGAAACCGTACGCCGCATTAGTCCGCTAGTGCGCAGTGCGGCAAATTATGATACAAGTCTGCAAGTTATCAGACACATTTCCGAGAAGGGAGTTAAGTCTAAAAGCGGCATTATGGTCGGACTGGGTGAGACCCCGGAGGAAGTCGAAACATTGATGGATGATCTGTTAGCAACCGGTTGCCAGATTCTTACCATAGGCCAATACCTTCAACCGAGTCACCGGCATTATCCCGTTGCAGCATACATCACTCCGCAGCAATTTGCAGAATATAAAACTGTAGGTTTAGAGAAAGGATTCAACATCGTAGAAAGCGCTCCCCTTGTTCGTTCCTCCTACCATGCAGAGAAACATATTCGTTAGCAAACAAAACATATCCCCTATTTGTTTTATTGATAGAACCGACAAATAAACATAAATATAGAGATGGCTCATAAAGGAACACTTTCTTCCGCATTTAACATGTCGCTGGGTTTTATCCCCGTTATTATTTCCATTTTATTGTGTGAACTTATAACGCAAGACACGGCTATTTACATCGGTACAGGCATAGGTATTATAGGTATATACCTTTCTTATCGACGTAAGGGATTGTTAATTCCTAATTTTATCCTCTATATAGCAACCGGAGTGTTAGCACTATTATCCGTAGCAGCTCTCATTCCTGGTGATTACGTTCCACCCGGTGCACTTCCACTTACGCTGGAAGTCAGTATTCTCATTCCGATGCTAAGTCTTTACATGCATAAGAAAAGGTTTATCAACCATTTCTTAAAACAGATAGGTTCTTGCAACAAACGTTTATATGCGCAGGGAGCAGAAGCAGCCGTTGTATCTGCCCGTATCGCTTTGATCTTCGGTATATTGCATTTTATTATAATCAGCATTACCATCGTTTTCCAAGACCCGTTGAGCAAGACGAGCATGTTTGTACTCTATAAAGTGTTCCCCCCTGCTGTCTTTCTGATGAGTATCCTGTTCAATCAGATCGCCATCCGTTTCTTCAATCATTTAATGTCACACACGGAATATGTTCCTATTGTGAATACCGAAGGAGACGTGATCGGGAAAACACCTGCAATAGAAGCTGTTAATTACAAAAATGCATACATCAATCCGGTGATAAGAATTGCCATATCCACTCACGGAATGTTATTCCTTTGCGACAGGCCATCAACAGCCATTCTGGATAGAGGAAAAGTAGATATTCCCATGGAATGTTATCTCCGCTACGGAGAATCTCTGGAAGCAGGCGCCACTCGTTTAATCAACAATGCTTTTCCTCATGAAAAAGGTATCAAACCTGAATTCAACATCGTTTATCACTTCGAGAATGAAGTGACCAACCGTCTTATCTATCTATTCATTGTCGATATCAAAGATGATTCCATCCTTTGTACCCCCCGCTTTAAAAACAGTAAGCTGTGGAATTTCAAACAGATAGAGGAAAACTTAGGAAAAGGCTTCTTCAGCAGCTGCTTCGAAGATGAATATGAACACCTGAAAGGCGTTATTTATATAAGAGAAAAATACAGGGAATCTTAGATAAATCGGGCACGTGTCCTTTCCAGTCCTTCACTGTACGCGTCTGTATATATTCTCCTTCACAAGTAATATTGGCAGCGATACAGAGCTTTGTTTGAGGACGGCAATTCAACAAAATATCCTCTACCATCTTATGATTCCGGTAAGGCGTCTCAATGAAAAGTTGCGTCTGATTTTCAGCATACACACGCTGCTCCAGTGCTTTTAGTTTCTTGGCACGTTCTCCCGGTTCAATCGGCAGATAACCGTGAAACGCAAAACTCTGCCCGTTAAAGCCGGAAGCCATCACGGAAAGGATAATGGAAGAAGGTCCGACCAAAGGAACCACTTTCAGCTTTTTACGTTGTGCGATAGCAACCACATCCGCTCCCGGGTCAGCTACTGCCGGACAACCTGCTTCGGAGATAACCCCCATTGAAGCTCCACCCACCAAAGGTTGCAGATAACCGGAAATATCATCAGGAGAAGTATGCTTGTTCAACGGGTAAAATGTCAATGCATCAATATCAATCTCCCGGTCCACCTTTTTCAGGAAACGCCGGGCAGAACGAACATCTTCGACTATAAAATACCGGATACCAGAAATGATCTCCTTATTATAAGAAGGCAAAACCTTTTCAATAGACGTATCACCTAACGTCACGGGCAACAAATAGAGGGCAGTTTCCACTTTTTAAATTGAGAATTAAGAGACTATACTTTAATATTAAAAATCAAATAAGGTTTTGAGCGAAGCTAATTAAGAATTGAAAATGCAACAGTTTAGGAAGCCAGATAGTTGGATTCACTTAACATCACATGATAATCAGTAAATTCCAGGAGATCTTTCAGTTTCATGTCCTTATGCTTTTTCATATAAGAAGCGATGATTCTTGCTCCCATCCATGTCCCAATCAATGCCGGAGCTTGAGCACCCAACATATCGACAGCAGGAGCAGGCTTCATATAATAGCGGATCACCATCGGGTCTCGTGCATGCAGATGATCGTTGGTACAGATATAATTCCATATCTCCTTTTCATTCTCCTTACACCAGTCGTTTTCCTCCTTAGAATATCCCATCGCTTCGCCGATATCACTATATCCTAATAAGTTCTGCACGACGTAATTGATTTTTCCGGAGTGCATCATCAAGTCAATCAAACAAGTACCCTCATGATAGTTCATTCCGTAACGGCTCAAAAGATAAAAAGCAAAACAATCCGGCACAATCCGTTCCGGACGCATCGAGCGACATTGATAATCGTAATAAAAACGCTTATAAAGAGGATAATCTTCCCCCATATATTTATCAAGACTGATCCCTAATAAAGAATCCACCAAAATAATAGATTCGTTGAAGGCAGACACTTGCGAATAGATAAAGGGCACTTTCGTATCAGGCACTTCCTTCTTCAGTTTCCGGAATCCTTTGTTAAGTCCTTTTTCCACCTCATCCAGATTAGGATACTTTGCTTCTACGTCGCTAAGCAAACGGACTAAAGTCGTATCCGAATAGAATTTCTGCAGACGTTGCGAAATGGTATCATCTTTCACCGTACCGATAGACAATACATCCTCAATCAGGATTTTCGTCGGCATACGATAGTCCATCGTCAACTTCTGCATAGCAGAAAAGCTGTTGGAGCGAACGTATTCGCTCAACAGCTTATCATATCTTAGAACAGAAATCTCCTCTTCCTTCTGCTCCGTACCCTTTCCCGTGCTTATCCCGCAGGAGGCGAAAAGCATACTAATTAAAATAATAAGAAGAGAGATCCGTAGTTTCATAATCTTTTATCCGTAAATGATGTTACCATTTTCGTCCATATACTCATCGAGTCCTTTCTCGTAAGTAGCCATGGCACGAAGACTCATACCTACACTGGAGAATCCACCGTCATGGAATAAGTTCTGCATAGTTACCTTACGGGTAAGATCGGAGAACATCACGATACAATAATCGGCACATTCGTCAGCCGTAGCATTTCCGAGAGGAGACATACGGTTGGAGAAATCAAACAGTTTATCCATACCCTTCACGCCCGAACCGGCAGTAGTAAATGTAGGAGACTGCGAGATAGTGTTCACACGTACGCTATGTTCGCGTCCGTAGATGTAACCAAAGCTACGTGCAATAGATTCCAGCAATGCCTTTGCATCTGCCATATCATTGTAGCCGTAGAAAGTACGCTGCGCGGCCACATAGCTCAAAGCAACGATAGAACCGTAATCTGCAATAGCGTTCAATTTCTTGGCCGACTGAATCATTTTATGGAATGAAACAGCTGAAATATCCAATGTCTTATCCAACATTCCATAGTCAAGGTCATCGTAAGTACGTTTTTTGCGCACGTTGGGAGACATACCGATAGAGTGGAGTACAAAATCAATTTGTCCACCCAGTATATCCATGGAGGTCTTGAATACATTTTGCAAATCTTCTACGCTGGTGGCATCTGCCGGAATAACCTGGCAATTTAATTTCTGGGCCAAAGCGTCGACTTCTCCCATACGGATAGCCATCGGAGTATTTGATAATGTAATAGTTGCACCTTCTTCTACGGCACGCTCTGCTACTTTCCAGGCAATAGACTGATCGTTCAAAGCACCGAAGATAATACCTCTTTTTCCTTTCAACAAGTTATAACTCATATCTTTTAATAGTTAAATTTTGTGCAAAGATAGGAACTTTCTGCATAAAAACACGAGAAGTGTGCAAATAATAGACAGAAATGACAAAAAATACACGTATTCTATCAATTAGTCCACATCCTCTTGGGGTTTGCCACCTATCTTTGCAATCGATAATTAAGAGGTTTTTTCATAATATTTATTTAAGGTTAGAATTAGGTTAACATGAATTTGTCTTATTCCTCTCCTGCAGGCTGCCTGCGACAGATCGCCTGCGGAAGGACATAAGGATTATGAAATCACCCTCATTAATCATCACCCAACTACCAAGAAAAACAATAGATGTATAACCCTATAGAAATAAGTTACTAAATGAACACATTGACAAAAAGACTCTTCTGGATGGCCCTATGCTGTTTACCGTTTATCTCATCAGGATGTAAACAAAGCGAGACTGCCGTAAAAGAAAGCTCCATCAGTGACGCTCTCTACCAGAATCTACCTTTTGAAATGCCCAAAGTACAGCAACCGGTTTTTCCTGCTTACGAGGTAAACATTGAGAAATTCGGAGCCAAAGGCGATGGTCTGTATCTGAATACCAAAGCAATCAACGATGCTATTAAAGAGGTAAATCAACGCGGAGGGGGTAAAGTGATTATCCCGGAAGGTATCTGGTTGACAGGGCCTATCGAACTGTTGAGCAACGTGAATTTATATACGGAACAGAATGCATTGGTGCTCTTCACCGGTGATTTTGAGGCATATCCTATCATTGCCACTTCTTTTGAAGGATTGGAAACCCGTCGTTGCCAATCGCCTATTTCCGCACGCAATGCAGAGAACATCGCTATCACAGGATACGGCACATTTGACGGAAACGGCGACTGCTGGCGTCCGGTAAAAAAAGGCAAACTGACTGCTTCACAATGGAAAAAACTAGTAAGCTCGGGAGGTGTTCTTGATGAAAAACAAGAGATATGGTACCCCACGGCCGGTTCACTGAAAGGTGCAATGGCTTGTAAAGATTTCAATGTACCCGAAGGTATCAATACAGACGAAGAATGGGCTGAAATCCGTCCGTGGTTGCGCCCGGTGTTGTTAAGCATCGTCAAAAGCAAGAAAGTACTGTTGGAAGGTGTTACTTTCAAAAACTCACCAAGCTGGTGTCTGCACCCCTTGTCCTGCGAAGATTTCACAGTAAATAATATCATGGTCATCAATCCGTGGTATTCCCAGAATGGTGACGCCATCGACCTGGAATCTTGCAAGAACGCGCTCATTATTAATAGTGTATTCGATGCGGGAGATGATGCTATCTGTATCAAATCCGGTAAAGATGAAGACGGCCGCCGTCGCGGTGAACCTTGCCAGAACGTTATCGTTAAAAATAATACGGTACTGCACGGACACGGTGGATTCGTAGTAGGTAGTGAAATGTCGGGTGGCGTGAAGAACATCTATGTAGAAGACTGCACATTTATGGGCACAGACGTAGGTTTGCGCTTCAAGAGCACTCGCGGACGTGGCGGTGTGGTAGAAAACATCTACATTAATAATATCAACATGATTAATATTCCGAACGAACCGTTGTTGTTCGACCTGTTCTACGGTGGAAAAGGTGCCGGCGAAGAATCGGAAGAGGATTTGCTGAACCGCATGAAAACAAGTATTCCTCCGGTAACAGAAGAAACACCCGCTTTCCGCAATATTCATATCTCTAATATTGTTTGTAGAGGTTCGGGACGTGCCATGTTCTTCAATGGTTTGCCGGAAATGCCGATCAGCAATATTACCGTTAAGAATGTCGTGATGACAGAAGCTACGGACGGAGTTGTTATCAGCCAGGTTGACGGAGTTACTTTGGAAAATGTATATGTAGAATCATCCAAAGGTAACAATATATTAAACGTCAAAAATGCTAAGAATCTGACCGTAGACGGAAAGGTTTATGAAGAATTGGGAGCGAAAGAAGAAATTTTAAGCCTCAAATAAAGTTCACTGCAAAAAGAAAACCACAATATCATTATATAGAGTAAAAAGCTCAAATAGCAGACTATAATCTTTTCAAAAGATAGACAGTCTGCTATTTTTTCTGTTACTTTTGCAAGGAGAAATACGACGTATAATTTCAGCCTTAGAAAATCATGAAGAAGAATCTTTTTATTTTTACTTTCCTTTTAGGAGTTTTCAGTCTGTCTGCCCAGGCGCAGAAACAGGAGAAAACCATCACAATTGAAGTACAAAACAACTGGAATCAGGCCAAAGCAGATGCTCCGGTTGTTATCAACCTGCATGAGTTGCACGCCGGCTTCAAAGTTAAATCCGCTGTTGTCATGGAAGGAACAAAGGAAATACCTTCGCAGCTGGACGATTTGAACAGAGACCGCAAGATGGACGAACTGGTCTTTGTGACCGACCTCCCTGCTCACGGTAGAAAAATATTCCAGGTTACACTCTCTTCCGAGAAAAGTGCAAAGACTTATCCGGAACGGGTTTATGCCGATATGTTTATAGTAGACCACCGGAAAGGCAAACATCAACGGGTACAGGCTATCACCGTTCCCGGCACCAGCAATATATACAGCATGGTACGTCCGCACGGTCCGGTTCTGGAATCGGAGCTGGTGGGCTATCGTCTTTATTTCAATGAGAAACAGACACCGGATATTTACGGCAAGTTCAACAAAGGACTGGAGATCAAAGAATCGCAGTTCTACCCGACGGATGAACAGTTAGCTAAAGGATTCGGAGATGACGTACTTCGTGTGTTCGACAGCTGCGGACCGGGCGCATTGAAAGGTTGGGACGGACAAAAAGCAACGCATATCACTCCAGTGGACACTCGCACAGAACGTATCATCTCTTATGGACCGGTGCGGGTGATTGCAGAAATTGAAGTGACCGGATGGAAATATCAGGATCAGGAACTGGATATGATGACACGCTACACGCTTTATGCCGGACATCGCGATCTTCATATCGAAACATTCTTTGACGAACCACTCAATAAAGAAGTTTTCTGCACAGGTGTGCAAGACATCGTAGGTACTTCCAAGTCTTTCTCCGATCATAAAGGGCTCGTAGGAAGTTGGGGAACAGACTGGCCGGTCAACGACACCGTGAAATATGCCAAAGAAACTGTAGGACTGGGCACTTGTATCCCTCAACGTTATGTGAAATCGGAAGAAAAGGATAAAGCCAATTTCCTTTATACCATTACCGCTCCGGGAAATAAATATTTCCAGTATCACACCACTTTCACTTCGATGAAAGAGACATTCGGATATAAGACACCGGAAGCATGGTTTGCTCATCTCCGCGAATGGAAAGAAGAGCTGGCTCATCCGGTGACAGTGAAAATAAAAGATAACCGCACCAATAAATAGGGTAGAAACAAATACAACTAAACAAAAATTACGAGGTTTCTACCAATTTTTCTATGACTCTGCACAAATATTCCTCCTTGTGCAGAGTCTTTTTATTTACCTTTGCCATCAGATAAAACCAACGAATCATATCTATAAATAATCTATCTATAACATGAAACGATTGACACAGACTTTAGCCTTTTGCTTATTAACGGTTTTCACCGCAGTAGCACAGAAGAACTATGTATCTGAAGTATGGGTTTCCGACCTCGGAAACGGTAAATACAAAAATCCGGTACTTTATGCCGACTACTCCGATCCGGACGCTTGTCGCGTAGGGGATGATTTCTATATGACTTCATCCAGTTTCAACTGCTTGCCGGGATTGCAAATCCTTCATTCCAAAGATTTAGTCAACTGGACAATCATCGGTGCTGCAGTTCCCAATGCCCTCCCTCCTATCGAAACTCCGGAACGGCCGGAACACGGTAATCGTGTCTGGGCTCCGGCTATCCGTCACCACAACGGTGAGTTCTATATCTTTTGGGGAGATCCCGATCAGGGAGCTTTTATGGTGAAAGCCAAAGATCCGAAAGGTCCGTGGAGCGAACCGGTCTTGGTGAAAGCGGGAAAAGGCATCATTGACACTTGTCCGTTTTGGGATGAAGACGGGAAAGTATATATGGTACACGCATACGCAGGAAGCCGTGCCGGACTGAAAAGTGTAATCACTATCTGCGAACTGAATGCGGAAGCAAATACAGCGATCACTCCTTCTCGTATTATCTTCGACGGTCACGAAGCACATCAGACTTGCGAAGGTCCTAAAATGTATAAGAGAAACGACTATTATTATATCTTCCATCCGGCCGGTGGTGTACCGACAGGTTGGCAGGTCGTACTACGTTCTAAAAACATCTACGGTCCTTACGAATGGAAAACAGTACTTGCGCAAGGCAACTCTCCGGTCAACGGTCCTCACCAGGGTGCATGGGTAGATACTCCTACCGGAGAAGACTGGTTCCTCCACTTTCAGGATGTCGGCGCTTACGGACGTATTATGCATCTACAACCGATGAAGTGGGTGAACGACTGGCCTGTGATCGGTATCGATAAAGACGGTGACGGCTGTGGCGAACCTGTTTTGACTTACAAAAAGCCGAATGTAGGTAAAACATACCCTATCTGCACTCCGCAGGAAAGTGACGAGTTCGACGGATATACACTTTCTCCACAATGGCAATGGCACGCTAACATCAATGAGAAATGGGCCTATTATGCAGGTGACAAGAGTTATGTGAGATTATATTCTTATCCGGTTTTAAAAGAATATAAGAATTTGTGGGATGTAGCCAACCTGATCTTGCAAAAAACTCCTTCTGATAATTTCACCGCAACAATGAAACTTACGTTCAGCCCTAATCCTAAACTTAAAGGTGAACGCACCGGACTTGTTGTTATGGGCAGGGATTATGCCGGAATCATTCTGGAAAATACAGATAAAGGTTTGATCTTATCTCAAGTTGAATGTAAAAGAGCGGATAAAGGAAAACCGGAACAGGCAAATGCTTCTGTCGATCTTTCTCAAAATACGGTTTACCTGAAAGTTCGTTTCAGTTGTGATGGCAAGAAAATCAAGGGTAGCGAAGGCGAACATGACCTCATTGTGATGTGCAACTTCAGTTACAGCCTCGACGGAAAGAAGTATCATCCACTAGGCAATCCTTTCCAGGCAAGAGAAGGACAATGGATCGGTGCTAAGGTCGGTATGTTCTGCACACGTCCCGCTATCGTTACTAACGACGGAGGATGGGCAGATGTAGACTGGTTCCGTATTACTAAGAAATAAACCAGTACACAAGCATTTTTAGGATAAGACAGCTTTATTCAGAACAAGCATAGTTAACAGTTGTGCCAACATGATGTAAGCGGACGGCATCTAATTCGTTTTTTATTTCTACCTTTGCAACTAAAAGATAGTCTATATAGGATAAACAATAAACTAAAAGTTCAATGAAGAAACTTGTTATATTCGATCTGGATGGAACATTGCTTAATACCATCGCCGACCTTGCCCATAGTACGAATTACGCTTTAAACAAATTAGGATACCCCACTCATGAAATAGAAAAATACAACTTCATGGTAGGCAATGGCATCAATAAACTCTTCGAGCGTGCATTGCCTGAAGGAGAAAAGACGGAAGAAAATGTATTCCGTGTTCGCAATGAGTTTGTTCCCTATTATGATATTCACAATGCAGACGATAGTCGTCCCTATCCGGGTATTTCAGCGTTATTGTCTTATCTGCAATCCGCAGGTATTCAGATTGCCGTAGCTTCTAACAAATATCAGGCCGCTACCGAAAAGCTGGTTGCCCACTACTTTCCGGAAATTCATTTCACTGCCGTTTTCGGCCAACGGGAAGGAGTAAATGTCAAACCTGATCCAACAATCGTTTTTGATATATTAGAACTTGCCAATGTACGAAAAGAAGATGTCCTTTATGTAGGCGATTCCGGTGTAGATATGCAAACGGCAGCCAATGCCGGTGTAACCGCCTGCGGAGTGACATGGGGCTTTCGACCACGTACGGAACTGGAAGAATTTGCGCCCCAGTACATCACGGAGAGTGCCGAAGAGATAAAACGCCTCATCTCGGCTGATAAAATCTAATATTACATATTCTCCGTACAAATTTCAATATCACTTTCCTTACAATGCATTTTCTTTACAACAGGGGAGTAAGTAAACTTTTTTGGAACCATTCATTATTACAGGAGGACGCAAAGGACACAGAAGTGAAAACAGTTCGGGGGTATAAACTAGCAGATGATCTTCTGCTTACTAGTGAAAGATAATTTCCTTCACTAGTATTTTTTATATCTTTCCTCCTATAAATAGTGATCGAACTTGCATTCCGGTTTTCGTTTGACTTAAGTTAAGCGATAGTTTGACTTAAGTTATTCTATCGTTTGACTTAAGTCAAACGAAAACTCATTAGGGAACGAAGAAGATATTGTCTTCAAGGAAAACAACTAAATATAATATAGCGGCAGATTACTTCTTGCTTGAGCTACTTTAAATTTATCACAGCTTGTTCCAGTTGTTTCAATGCCTGTTCCAGCACTGCACGCGGACAAGCGATGTTCAATCGCATAAACCCTTCCCCCTCCTTGCCAAATGTTGTTCCGTCATTCAATGCCAGATGAGCATCTTCTACGAAAAGGCGGTTCAGTTCTTTCTGATTGAGTCCCAACTCACGACAATCCAGGAAAATAAGATAAGAAGCTTGCGGACGAATCATTTTAATCGCAGGAATATGTTCTTTCAAGTATGTCTCTGTAAAATCCACATTTCCTTTAATATAGCCTACCACCTGATCCAGCCATTCTGTTCCATGACTGTAAGCAGCCGCTACGCTAAGATAAGCAAACAGGTGCCCTTCACTAAATTCACTTGCTTCCATATAGGTTTGGAAACGATGGCGAAGTTCGTCATTTTCTATGATTGCATAAGAACTGGCCAGCCCCGGCATATTGAATGCTTTGCTCGGAGACATAAAGACAAGTGAATTCATCCGTGCTTTTTCCGAAATCAAAGCAAAAGTAGGATGTTTATAAGGTGGTAAGGTCAAGTCGGCATGAATCTCGTCCGAGATCACCAGAGTACCGCTTTCATAACAGATATCAGCTATTTGAGAAAGTTCCTCTTTTGTCCATACGCGTCCGCCCGGGTTATGGGGATTACTTAAAATCAATAATTTGCATCCTTGTACATCCCGGCGAAAACGGTCAAAGTCGATATGATACTGTCCATCTTTCAGTACCAATGGGCTGTATACTACTTCACGCTCATTCTTCTGTGTTACCAAAAAGAAAGGATGATAAACAGGAGGCATGACCATTACTTTATCACCTTTTTGCGTAAAACATTGAATAACGAAAGCCAATCCGCGGACAATACCGGGAGTGAAAGTCAACATCTCTTCACGGATCGTCCAGCCATGACGCTCTTTCACCCAGTTAACAATAGACTCCGACCATTCTTTGCAAGCAAAAGTATATCCGAGCACTTCATGTTCCAGCCGTTTTCTCAAAGCCTCTATTACAAAAGGAGCCGTACGGAAATCCATATCAGCTACCCACATTGGAATCAAGTCATTGCGTCCCCAACGGCTTTCTACAGCATCCCATTTTACGGAATCTGTACCGTTACGGTTTATTATTTCATCAAAATTATAGTTCATACTGCATAATGTTTTTATGTTATGTGAGACAAAAGTAGTACATTTGTACTCAATTCAAAAAGGAATTTATGACGAAAGCTTTATTTTTTGATATAGACGGAACGCTGGTCAGTTTTGAAACTCACCGTATACCGTCTTCTACCATCGAGGCGTTGGAAGCTGCCCACGCAAAAGGGCTGAAGATATTTATCGCTACCGGACGCCCGAAAGCCATTATCAACAACCTTTCCGAATTGCAGGACCGGAACCTTATCGATGGATATATAACCATGAACGGAGCCTATTGTTTTGTCGGTGAACAGGTTATTTATAAAAGTGCCATACCACAGGAAGAAGTGAAAGCAATGGCAGCTTTTTGCGAGAAGAAAGGTGTTCCCTGCATTTTCGTAGAGGAACATCATATTTCTGTCTGCCAACCTGATGATATGGTGAAAAAGATATTCTACGATTTTCTGCATGTGAATGTAATTCCTACTGTATCTTTTGAAGAAGCAACAAGCAAGGAAATTATACAGATGACTCCTTTTATCACAGAGGAAGAAGAAAAAGAAATCCGTCCGTCTATCCCCACCTGCGAAATCGGACGCTGGTATCCCTCATTCGCAGACATAACAGCCAAAGGAGACACCAAGCAGAAAGGGATTGATGAAATCATCCGTTACTTCGGCATAAAGCTGGAAGAAACAATGGCATTCGGAGATGGAGGAAATGATATCACTATGCTTCGCCACGCAGCTATCGGAGTTGCTATGGGACAGGCTAAGGAAGACGTGAAAGCCGCTGCCGATTACGTTACGGCTCCCATTGACGAGGACGGAATAAGTAAGGCAATGAAACATTTCGGAATTATTTAATAATGTGCCGATTTACCAATGCGCCCAAAAAACTATTATCCCGCGATTTCATGACACAACGTATTGGCAAATTAACACATCAACAAATTTGCATATTATCATATTATGAGCGTAGACACTAACAACGCCGAGTTTCAGGATGCACTGAATCTGATTCAATATACCCGCCAATCGGTCTTTCTAACCGGAAAAGCCGGTACGGGAAAATCTACATTCCTGCGTTATGTCTGCGAGCATACCAAGAAGAAGCATGTTGTACTTGCACCGACCGGAATTGCCGCAATCAATGCCGGTGGAAGTACGATGCACAGTTTCTTCAAACTTCCTTTCTATCCGCTATTGCCGGATGATCCTAATTTAAGTCTCCAACGTGGCCGTATTCACGAGTTCTTCAAATACACCAAGCCACATCGTAAGTTGCTGGAACAAATAGAACTGGTCATTATCGACGAAATCTCTATGGTACGGGCAGACATCATCGATGCCATCGACCGTATCTTACGAGTTTATTCACATAATCTTCGCGAACCTTTCGGTGGAAAACAACTCTTATTAGTAGGAGACGTCTTCCAACTGGAACCCGTTGTAAAGAACGATGAGCGGGAAATTTTGAACCGCTTCTATCCCACTCCCTACTTTTTCTCTGCCAGAGTGTTCGGACAAATAGACCTCGTCTCTATCGAACTTCAAAAAGTATATCGACAGACAGACCCTGTATTCGTCAGTGTCCTCGACCATATCCGCACCAATACAGCCGGAGCCGCAGACCTGCAACTGCTCAACACCCGCTACGGAAGCCAGATTGAAGAATCTGAAGCAGATATGTACATCACACTCGCCATCCGAAGAGATACGGTCGACTCCATTAATGAGAAGAAATTAGCAGAGCTCCCCGGAGAACCCATTACTTTTGAAGGAGTTATCGAAGGAGATTTTCCGGAAAGCAGTCTGCCTACTTCACAAGAGCTTGTACTCAAACCCGGTGCACAAATCATCTTCATCAAAAATGATTTCGATCGCAGATGGGTAAACGGTACGATTGGTGTCATTGCCGGAATTGATGAGGAAGAAGAAACGATCTACGTCATCACCGACGATGGAAAAGAATGTGACGTAAAACTGGAATCATGGCGAAATATCCGCTACCACTACAACGAAAAAACAAAAGAAATAGAAGAAGAAGTATTAGGCAGCTTCACTCAATACCCTATCCGGTTAGCATGGGCCATCACTGTCCATAAAAGTCAGGGACTGACCTTCAGCCGTGTAGTCATCGACTTCACCGGTGGTGTATTTGCCGGAGGACAAGCATACGTAGCACTTAGCCGTTGTACCTCACTGGACGGCATCCAGCTCAAAAAGCCTGTTAACCGTGCCGATGTTTTCGTCCGCCCCGAAATCGTCAACTTTGCCGGACGCTTCAACAACCGCCAAGCCATCGACAAAGCCCTGAAACAAGCACAAGCCGATGTGCAATATGCCGCTGCCTCACGTGCCTTCGACAAAGGGGATATGGAAGAATGTCTGGAACAGTTTTTCCGTGCCATCCATTCACGCTACGATATTGAGAAACCTGTTCCCCGTCGTTTGATCCGCCGTAAACTCGGCATTATCAATACACTGAAAGAGCAGAACAAGAAACTCAAAGAACAGATGCGCGAACAACAGGAACGTATACGACAATACGCCCACGAGTACCTGTTAATGGGAAACGAATGTATCACCCAAGCCCACGACGTACGTGCCGCCCTTGCCAACTACGACAAAGCCCTTAGCCTCGACCCCAACTACATAGATGCCTGGATAAGAAAAGGAATCACACTCTTCAACAGCAAAGAGTACTTCGACGCTGAAAACTGTTTCAACACCGCAGTCAGCCTCCATCCTGCAAACTTTAAAGCAGTCTATAACCGTGGAAAGCTCCGACTAAAAACAGAAAACACAGAAGGCGCCATCGCCGACCTGGACAAAGCCACCAGCCTGAAACCCGAACACGCCGGTGCACACGAACTTTTCGGGGATGCCCTGTTAAAAGCCGGAAAAGAAGTGGAAGCTGCGTTACAATGGAGAATTGCAGAGGAACTGAAGAAAAAGAAGAAGTAATAAATCTACATAAAAGAAAAAGACGGAAACCGTCCGTTTTCTTCCTCACCGACCAACACCCCGTTCCTCACCGAGGAAAGACCTGTTCCTCACCGAGAAAGAGAGCATTGCTCACCGAGGAACGGATCCCCCACCTACAACCCCTTGGAGAGCCATTGTATCCTTGGGCGAATCATACACAAATATATTTACAGACTAAATTAGGATCAATCCGAAAAAACGATTGCTTTGTAGGCAATCCTCAAATTCTGTGTAACCTGTAAATCTGTGGTAAATTCTTTTTCATCCATCACGGTACAGGTTATTAGTTAAATGAGAATTTAGCGGTTAAATGGGAATTTTGCAGTTAGGCTGAAAGCCTTACAATTATATATTTATTGGGGTGCCCTGAAAGGGCTTAATTATATAGCGTAGGGCAACGCCCTACGAAAAAAACACACCAGCCACAAGCCCTGAAAGGGCGGAACCGTATACAATTATGCCCTTTCAGGGCGCAAATTCAGATTG